>NZ_JBSFGJ010000622.1:0-4356 GCF_053596515.1 Nonomuraea sp. NPDC001684 | reverse complement strand
ACCTGACCACCGCAGAACAGACCCAGGTGCCGCTGGCCCAGGTCGCCGACGTTTTGAAAGGGAAAGTGCAGTGATCCGCACGCATACGGCCGGGTCGCTCCGTGAGGAGCACGCCGGGCAGCAGGTGACGCTCGCAGGATGGGTGGCCCGCCGCCGTGACCACGGCGGCGTTGTCTTCATCGACCTGCGCGACGCCTCCGGCTCGGCGCAGGTGGTCTTCCGCGAGGAGGACCACGCCCACGACCTGCGCGCCGAGTACTGCGTGCAGGTGGTCGGCCAGGTCAGGGTGCGCCCGGAGGGCAACGAGAACCCCGAGCTGCCCACCGGCGCGATCGAGGTCGTGGCCGAGCGGGTCGAGGTGCTGAGCGAGTCCGCGCCGCTGCCGTTCCCCATCGAGGGCAACGTCGGCGTGTCGGAGGAGGCCCGGCTCAAGTACCGCTACCTCGACATCCGCCGCCAGCAGGTCGCCGCCGCCATGCGCACCCGCTCCAAAGCCACCTACCTGGCCAACGAGGTGATGCACGAGCTCGGCTTCGTCTACGTCGAGACCCCGACGCTGACCCGCTCGACCCCCGAGGGCGCGCGCGACTTCCTGGTGCCGGTCCGCCTGCAGCCCGGCAACTGGTACGCCCTGCCGCAGTCGCCCCAGCTGTTCAAGCAGCTCCTCCAGGTCGCCGGCCTGGAGCGCTACTACCAGCTCGCCAAGTGCTACCGCGACGAAGACCTGCGGGCCGACCGCCAGCCCGAGTTCACCCAGATCGACGTCGAGATGTCCTTCGTCGACCAGGAGGACGTCATCGAGGTCGGCGAGAAGCTGGTCGGCCGCCTGTGGCGGGAGATCCTCGGCTACGAGATCCCCATGCCGCTGCCGCGCATGACCTACGCCGACGCCATGGCCCGTTACGGCTCCGACAAGCCCGACCTGCGCTTCGGCCAGGAGCTCGTCGAGATGACCGACTACTTCTCGGCCACCTCCTTCCGCGTGTTCCAGGCCGACTACGTCGGCGCGGTGGTCATGCCGGGCGGCGCCTCGCAGACCCGCAAGGAGCTCGACGGCTGGCAGGAGTGGGCGCGCAGCCGCGGCGCCAAGGGCCTGGCCTACGTGCTGGTCCAGGAGGACGGCACGCTCGGCGGCCCGGTCGCCAAGAACCTGTCGGAGCAGGAGCTGTCCGGCCTGGCCGCCAAGGTCGGCGCCGCCCCCGGTGACGCGATCTTCTTCGCCGCCGGCGCCCGCTCGGCCTCCCGCGACCTGCTGGGCGCGGCCCGCCTGGAGATCGGCCGCCGCTGCGGCCTGATCGACGAGTCGCAGTGGTCGTTCCTGTGGGTGGTCGACGCCCCCATGTTCGAGGAGGACGGCGAGGGCGGCTGGACGGCCGTGCACCACCCGTTCACCGGCCCCAAGCCGGAATGGGCCGACAACTTCCAGGACCACCCGGGCGAGGCCCTGGCCTACGCCTACGACATGGTCTGCAACGGCATGGAGATCGGCGGCGGCTCGATCCGTATCCACCGGGCCGAGATGCAGCAGCGGGTCTTCGACGTGCTCGGCATCTCCAAGGAGGAGGCCGAGAGCAAGTTCGGCTTCCTGCTTGAGGCGTTCAAGTACGGCCCGCCCCCGCACGGCGGCATCGCCTACGGCTGGGACCGGATCTGCATGCTGCTGTCCGGCGGCGACTCGATCCGCGACGTGATCGCGTTCCCGAAGACCGCCTCCGGCTTCGACCCGCTGACCGGCGCGCCGACGCCGATCACGGCCGACCAGCGCAAGGAGGCGGGCGTCGACGCCCAGCCCAAGTCCGAGGCCTGACACGACGACGGCGGGCGCCCCCCTTTCGCAGGGGGGCGCCCGCCGTCGTGTTGCGCGTGCTACCGCACGGTGACGCGCTTGATGATGATCGGGTTCTTCGGCGCGGTCGAGCCGCCGTCGCCCACGATGTCGTCGCCGTTGACGATGACGCCGTCCTTGGCGACCTTCTCGATGATCTCCAGGCCCGAGCGGACCATGCCGAGCACCGAGTACTGCGGCTCCAGCTGGCCGTTCTCGTCCGACAGCGAGATCGCGAACTGGCTGCTGTTCTGCCCCGCCGCGCCGTCGGGCTGGGTCAGGAACACCACGCCCTTGGTGTAGGGCATGCCGACGGCCTCGTCGCCGTACACGTAGCCGGCCGTGCCCTGCCCGTCGGTCGGGTTCCTGCCGTCGGCCTTGGCCTGCGGGTCGCCGCACTGCAGCAGGAACAGGCCGGCCGTCTCCGGGGTCACCAGCCGGTGGCACTTGGTGTTGTTGTAGAAGCCCTTCCTGGCCAGGAACGCCATCGAGTTGACCGAGCACGGGGTCGCGTTCGCGTCGACGTCGATCACGATGTCGCCGTGGTTGGTGCTCACGGTCATCGTCTTGAGCTTGAGGTTGGGCCGCTTGCCCGGCAGACCGACGAACTTGTTGGGCGCGGACTCGTCCCGCTTGTAGGTGCACGACACCTTGCCCGCCTGCTTCGGCGGCGTGGTGCTCGGCAGCGACGTCGGCGCGGGGATGCTGGTGCTGGCGGAGGGCGAGGGCGTGCTCGCCGCCGCGGCCGTCTTCTTGTCGTCGCCCATCAGGGTGGTCGCGGCGAAGATGCCGCCCGCCACCACGACGACGGCCACGCCCGCGCCGATGAAGGTGTTCCGCCTGGCTTTGGCGGTCTGCTCGGCCGCGCGCCTCGCCTGCCGCTCCTTGTGCTCCCGGGCCAGCTCGCTCTGGCGGTCGTCGCCGCTCACCGGTTGTCTCCTTCATCTTTGCCGACACATGACCAAACAACTCCGCGAATGCTACCGGCCCCCGATATGTGCCGGGCGTAAGTGGCGGAAGCCGCAGAGTGGGGCAAGTGAGGAGAGAACCATTTCACAGGTAGATACGTAGTCCAGGTGAGCCCCTCCAAGGAGTGACCGTGTTCGACCAGATCCTCGGCCTGCCGGCCCATCCGCTGATCGTGCACCTCGCCGTGGTGCTGACGCCGCTGCTCGTCCTCGTGGGCGGGGCGTACGCGCTGGCGCCTCGCGTGCGGGCCGTGACGGCGTGGGCGGTGGTGCTGCTGGCCGTGGCCGCCCCCGTGGCGGTCCTGGCGGCCAAGGAGAGCGGGGAGAGCCTCAAGCGGGCCCGCTTCACCGGCGTGGAGGGCCCGCTCGGCGCGCGGGTCGTCGTCCACGAGGGCTTCGCGACCCCGCTGCTGCTGTCGGCGGCCGGGCTCGCCGCCGCCTGCCTGGCCCTGGTGTACGCCACCACCCCCGCGCGCGGCTCGCTCACCCGCGACCGGTTCGGCAGGCCCGTCACGCTGGCGCTGTCGGCGCTGACGGTCGTCCTGGCCGCCGGGGCGGGCTACTTCTGCTTCCGGGCGGGCGACTCCGGGGCCAGGGCCGTGTGGGCCGCGGCGGGTCTGACCGGCGTGTAATCTCGCGTTGTGGATAGCCTGTTCGATTCGGCGGCTGAGGAGGCCACCCCGCAACCCCTCGCGGTGCGGATGCGCCCGCGCACCCTCGACGAGGTGATCGGCCAGCGGCATCTGCTGGGCTCCGGCACCCCGCTGCGGCGGCTGGTCGAGAGCGAGGCCCCCATGTCGCTGTTCTTGTGGGGCCCGCCCGGCACCGGCAAGACGACCCTGGCCTACGTCGTCTCCAACGTCACCAAGCGCCGCTTCGTCGAGATCTCCGCCGTCTCGGCCGGCGTCAAGGATGTGCGCGCCGCCATCGACAACGCCCGCCGCGAGCTGGGCATGAGCGGCCGGCAGACCGTGCTGTTCGTCGACGAGGTCCACCGCTTCAACAAGGCCCAGCAGGACGCGCTGCTGCCGGCGGTGGAGAACCGCTGGGTCACCTTCATCGGCGCCACCACCGAGAACCCGTACTTCTCCGTCATCTCGCCGCTGTTGTCGCGCTCGCTGCTGCTCACTCTGGAGTCGCTGTCCGACGACGACGTGCGCGCGGTCCTGGAGCGGGCGGTGGCCGAGCCGCGCGGCCTGGGCGGGCGGGCCCGGCTCGCGCCCGAGGCCCTCGACCACCTGGTGCGCCTGGCCGGCGGCGACGCGCGCAGGTCGCTGACCTACCTGGAGGCCGCCGCCCTGCTGGCCGACGACATCACCGTCGAGGTGGTGGAGAAGGCCGCCGACAAGGCGGCGGTGCGCTACGACCGCCAGGGCGACCAGCACTACGACGTGATCAGCGCGTTCATCAAGTCGATGCGCGGCTCCGACGCCGACGCGGCCCTCCACTACCTGGCCCGCATGATCGATCTGGGGCGTCCGGGGCTCGTCGGCGGCGGGGCGGGTCCGGCGGTCGTCCTCGATGACGGGGACGGGCTGGGTGTCGACGTCGCGCGTGTCGGTG
>NZ_JBSFGJ010000621.1:0-4357 GCF_053596515.1 Nonomuraea sp. NPDC001684 | reverse complement strand
AGACGTAGGTCATGCCGGTGAGGCTGGAGCCGAGATGGCGGACGGTCTTCAGACGCTGGCTCTCGCCGCCGGACAGGGTGGTGGTCTCGCGGTCGAGGGTGAGGTAGCCCAGGCCGATCTGGTCGATGCGGCGCAACGCGGCGGCCGCGGTGTCGGCGACGGGGTTGCCGAGCCCGGTCAGGACGCCGATGAGGTCGGTGATCTCCATGGCGGCGTGGTCGGCGATGTTGTGGGGGCCGATCATGGTGGCCAGGGCGGCCTGGTTGAGACGCGCGCCCCGGCACTGGGGGCAGGTGCCCTCGGTGACGAAGGCCAGGACCGCCTCGCGGGTCTTGTCACTGAGCCCCGACAGGTCGCGTTTGAGGTAGAGGCGGGTGAAACGGTCGGCGACGCCTTCGTAGTCGACCTTGTTGAGGGTGCCGTTCTTGCCGTGGACCTCGACGGTGAAGCCGCCGCCGTGCAGCAGCAGGTGGCGCTCTTCCTCCGTGTAGTCGGCGACGGGTTTGGCCGGATCGAAGGTGCCGGAACGGGCGTAGATCTGCCACTGCCACGTGCCGACCCCGAACAGCGGGAAGCGGATGGCGCCGTCGTCGAGGGACCTGCCCGGGTCGAGCAGCGCGTCGAGGTCGAGGCGGACGGCCCGGCCGAGGCCGTCGCAGCCGGGACACATGCCGTGGGGGTCGTTGAAGGAGTAGGCGTAGGAGTAGCCGGCGCTGGGCGTGCCGTAGCGGGAGAACAGCACGCGCAGGATCGGCAGGATGTCGGTCATGGTGCCGACGGTGGAACGCGAGCTGCCGCCGACCGGCTTCTGGTCGACGACGATGGCGGCGCCGAGGTTGTCGATGGCCTCGGCCTCGGGCTTCTCGTGTTTGGGCAGCCGGTTGCGGACGAACCAGGAGTAGGTTTCGTTGAGCTGGCGCTGGGACTCCACGGCGACGGTGTCGAAGACGACCGACGACTTGCCCGAGCCGGACACGCCGGTGAAGACGACGAGCCGGTTCTTGGGGATGCGCAGGGACAGGTTCTTGAGGTTGTTCACGCGCGCGCCGGTGATGACGATGCTGTCGTCCATGCGGTCACGGTAGCGACGGGCGCCGACAGTTTCCGTCCGTGCCGGCAAGGGGCGGAAGTGGGGCAGGAAGTGGGGCAGGAAGTGGGCGAGGAGACGGCGTCCGGGGTCGGGCCGGCCGGGCTGGACATCGTGTACGAGCGGCTGGGTGACCGGGCCGCGCCGCCCGTGCTGCTGATCATGGGGGCGGGCGGGCAACTGATCAACTGGCCCGACGGGTTGTGCGCCGAGCTGGCCGGGCACGGCCTGCAGCTGATCCGGTTCGACGGCCGTGACTGCGGGCGTTCCACCCACTTCGACGGCGCCGGCGAGCCGGACTTCGCCGCGGCGCTGGCCGGTGACCTGTCCTCGCTGGCCTACACGCTGGACGATCTGGTCGCCGACACCGTGGGCCTGCTGGACGCCCTGGGCCTGGACAGCGTCCACCTGGTGGGCGCGTCGCTGGGCGGCATGATCGCCCAGGCGGTCGCCGTCGCCCACCCTGGGCGGGTCAGGTCGCTCACCTCGATCATGTCCACGCACGGCGACCGCATGACACCCCCACCGGCGCGCCCCGGCGCCGCGCGCGGCGTCCCGGGGCCGCCGCCGACCACCCGCGAGCTGTACGTGGCGCGCATGGTGGCCGGCGCGAGCGCCCACGGCGTGGCCGCCGACCTGGAGGCGGTACGGGCCGTGGCCGAGCGGGCCTGGGACCGCGGCTGGTCGCTGGCCGGCATGCTGCGACAGGCGGCCTCGGTGATCGGGTCGGGCGACCGGCGGGAAGGATTGTCTCGGCTGGAGATGCCGGCGCTGGTGATCCACGGCGCGGCCGACGCCGCCGCCGACCCCGCCGGTGGGCGGGCCACGGCGCAGGCGATCCCGGGCGCGGAGTTCCTGCTGGTCGAGGGGATGGGACACGGGTTCCCGCCGGGGGTGTGGCGGCAGGTGAGCGCCCGGATCGCCGCGCTGGTCCACCGGGGGGAGAGGGGTCATGAGGAGGGGCGGATCAGGCCGCTCTCGTAGGCGAACACCACGACCTGGGCGCGGTGACGCAGCCCGAGTTTGAGCAGCACACGGCTCAGATGCGTCTTGACGGTCGCCTCGGCCAGGTGCAGGGCGGCGGCGACCTCGGCGTTGGACAGGCCGCGCGCCACCTGGACGAGCACGTCGTGCTCGCGGGCGGTCAGCAGGTCCAGCAGCCGGTGCTGTTCGCGGGGGCCGGGGGTGAGCTGGGGGGCGAACCTGTCCAGCAGGCGGCGGGTGACGCGCGGCGACAGGACGGCCTCGCCCGCGGCGACGTTGCGGATCGCGCTGAGCAGGTCGGCGGGCGGGGTGTTCTTGGGCAGGAACCCGGCGGCGCCGGCCTTGAGCCCGGCGAAGGCGTACTCGTCGAGGTCGAAGGTGGTCAGGATGAGCACCTTCGAGGCGGGACAGTCGCGGACGATCCGGCGGGTGGCCTCGATGCCGTCCAGGCCGGGCATGCGGACGTCCATGAGCACGACGTCGGGGCGCAGCCGGCGGGCCTGCAGGGCGGCCTGTTCGCCGTCGGCGGCCTCACCGGCGACGTGCAGGTCGGGTTCGGCGTCCAGCACCATGCGGAAGGCCATCCGCAACAGCGCCTCGTCGTCGGCGATCAGCAACCGGATGGTCATGGCACGTCCGGGCCGGTCAGGTCGAGGATCATGGCGCGTCCGGGCCGCTCGCGTGGAGGCCGGTCAGGTGGGCGCCGGTCAGGTCGAGGCTCATCGCGTGTCCGGGCCGCTCGTGTCCGGGCCGGTCAGGTCGAGGACGGCCGCGACCCGCCAGCCGCCGCCGGGGGCCGGGCCGGCGTGCAGGGTGCCGTCGTAGGCGGCGACGCGTTCACGCATCCCGGCCAGCCCCCGTCCGGCGGGCCGCAGGGGCGCCGGACGGCCGCCGTCGTCGGTGATCTCGATGTCGGCCCGCCGGCGGGTCAGGTGCACCCGGACGTGCGCGCGGGCGCCTGGGGCGTGCCGCAGCGTGTTCGTCAGCGCCTCCTGAGCCAGCCGGTAGAGGGTGAGCTGCGCGGCGGCCGGGACGTCGGCGGGGTCGCCGTCGACCCGCAGCCGGGTCGGCAGGCCGGCGGCGCGCATCCGGTCGGCCAGCGGGCCGAGGTCGGCGATACCGGGCGCCGGGTGCAGCGGAGCGATGCCGGGCTCCTGCTCCTGGCCGATGCCCTGGCCGACGCCTCCGTCAACACCTCCGTCGACGCCCTGACCGGCGCTTCCGTCGGTGGCTCGATCGGCGTCCTGGTCGGTGCTGAGGGAGCGGCGCATGTCACGCAGCGCCTGGCGGCCGGTGTCGGCGATCTGCGCCATCGCGGCCACAGCCTGACCGGGCGCACGGTCGTGGACGTAGGCGGCACTGTCGGCCAGCGCCACCATGACCGACAGATTGTGGGTGACGATGTCGTGCATGTCGCGCGTCATCCGGGCACGCTCCTCGGCGACCGCCAGACGTGCCCGCTGGTCGCGGTCGCGTTCCAGGGAGGCGACGTACGCCCGCCGGGCCCGCGCCCACAGCCCGGCTGCCAGGGCGGCGGCCGACATCGCGCTCAGCGCCGCCACCGTCAACGGCATCCGGCCAGGCGGCGCCCACCGCGCCGCGGCCGCCGCCACCCCGGCCTCCAACACGAACGCGGCGGCCACCGTCGCCCGCCACGAACGGCGGGCCGCCACCGTGTAGAGCGCGACCAGCAGCGCCGCGTCGGCCGGAAGCTGCACGTCGATAGCCCACTGCAGGGCGGCCGTGCCGCCGATCACGCACAGCACCAGCAGCGGGGCGCGCCGCCGCCACACCAGCGGCGCCACCAGAGCCACCTGCAGGGCCAGCACCGCAGGGCCGCCCTCGGCCACCCGGCCCGGCCCCAGAGTGACCACGAAGATCACAGCAGCCAGCAACGCGTCGGCAACCACAGGCGGCACCGAGCCGACCACCGAACGGATCGCCGAACGGATCGCCGAGCCGACAGTCGAGCCACTCACTGGGCGGACCGCCGAACCCATCACCGAACCCATCACCGAGCGAACCACTGGGCGGACCGCCGAGTCGATCGTTGAGTCGCCCGTCGAGCGGGGCGGCGCGGTCGGGCGGGCGGCCGGAGTCATGCGCCCACCCTAAAGGCCGCGCCCCGGCGCCCCCCATCCTCCGCAAGGAGGAACATCTCGGCCCCTCATCCGAAAGTCGTACCCGCAGGTCAGCCCGTGGCCGCTGGCCCGCCCGCGAGCCCGCCTGCCAGCCTCGGACCACACCCCCCGCCTTCCGTCCCGTTCGAGGAGAACACCGGCATGC
>NZ_JBSFGJ010000620.1:0-4382 GCF_053596515.1 Nonomuraea sp. NPDC001684 | reverse complement strand
GCCATCGTGCCAGAGCCCGGCCGGGTCGTCATCCGCGTCCTTGCGCACCGGGCGGGCGCATCGGGCGGGCGCGGAGGGCGGACTACCGGGCGCGCGACACGCGGGCGCACCGGGCAGGTTCGGTGGGGAGCCGGGCCGGCTGGGAGGGGTCAATGGTGTCGCGGGGTCTCAAGCTCGCCGCCCAGGCGGCCGCGTAACCGTTCCAGCAGGTCGGCCGTGGCGACGACGACCCAGCGGTCGCCGACCAGGTACGCGCCGCCGTACGCCTGGGCGATGTCGAGCCAGTCTCGTTTGCCCTTGTCGGTGCTGAACGTCACGATCGTCAGGCGGCCCTGCGGGGTGTCGCAGGCCGCCTGCCGCAGCTCGGCGGCGTCGGTCTGCAGCTTCCCGGCGGGGCAGCCGAGCAGGGTGGTGAGCTGTTTCATGTCGCCGGCCGGCACCTTCGGCGCGACGGCGACGGCGGGGGCGGGGGGAGCGGCGCCGTGGTGGTGCGCCGGCTGCCCCTGGGGGACGGGGGCGGCCGCGCACCCCGCCAGCAGCGCGATGCCCAGGGCGGCGATCGCCTGCCGCGGCGCGCGGACGGGTGCTTCGAGGGGTTCGGGCATGAGGTCGGTGTTCCGCCGGAGTGTCGATGGGATCGGTCCCCCGTGGGAAGACGCGCTTCCAGGGGCCGGCAGGTCAGGAGGTGGGCGGGGCGGGGGACGGGAGCGGGGGCTCGGGGAGCTGGTTGTGGTTCACCAGGCCGGTCGATTCGAGGTACGTCATGTGGCGCATGACGAAGTTGATGCCTTCCTGGGCGAACTTGCGGATCTCGGCGTTCCTGGTCCCGGCCCGGACGAGCGCCAGGGTGCCGAAGACCTTGCCGTGCGCGGCGCGCAGCAGGTTCGCGTAGTCCTGGTCGAAGGCCGGGCCGCTCTCGGCCGCGAGCTGGGCCAGCCAGCGCTGCTGGTCGGGGTTGGGCTCGTCGGGCAGGGCGACGCCGAGCCTGGCCGCCGTGTCGCGGGTCATCTGGTCCAGCTTCTGGTGCTCGCCCATGATCTGCTTGCCGACCTGCTTGACGCGCTGCGACTGGGCGCGGGTGGCGGCGTACTCGCCCGCGGGCATCTCCCACAGGCCCGCCTGCCGCACCTTGATCAGCAGGTCGACGTCGGCGGCCGAGAGGGGGCCCGAGGGCGTGAGGGTCCGTTGCGCGTCCGCGGGGTCGATCGACGGAGGCAGGATCAGCAGGATCGTCGCCGCCGCCGCCGCGACAAAGCCGCCCAGCATGAACATCTCACCGCGCAAGAGCCTGTGCATGCTCGAAGGTACGCGGGCCCGACGGATCCGGTTCAACGGATCCGGGACCGGTTTCCTGCATACCCCCTATGGGTATAGAGTGCGCCGTATGAGACGTCTTGAACCGCTCGTTCCCGAGAAGGCCCCCGAGAAGTCCCGTCAGATCCTGGACGACATCGTCGCCAGGCACGGCAGGGTGGGTGACATGGTGTCCACGATGGCCCACTCGCCCGCCCTGCTCCAGGGATATCTGGACTTCTCCCGGGCGATGAAGCGGGTGAAGATCCCGCGCGCGCTCAGCGAGAAGATCTCCCTGGCCGTGCAGGAGTGGATCGGCTGCGGCACGTGCCTGGCCGCGCACACCGAGGGGGCGCTGGCCGCCGGGCTGAGCGAGGCCGACGTCGCGCTGGCCCGCCAGGGCACCTCGGCCGACGCGCGGGAGGCCGCCCTGATCGCGGTGGCGGTGCGGGTGCTGGTCGAGCCGTCGTCCATCACCGACGAGGAGGTGGCGGGGCTGCGCTCCCTCGGCTGGAGCGACCGGGTGATCGCCGAGGTCGTCGGCCTGGTCTCGCTCAACCTGCTGACCGGGGCGTTCAACCTGCTCGTGGGGAACCAGCCGGAAGAGAACTAGGCCAGGAGCGCGGTCGTGATGTACTGGCCCATGGCGATCGGCGTGCGACCGGCCCCGGTTCCCGCACGCCCCGGCGACGGATGGAGGACGACATGACCGCGCACGAACCGGCGGCATCCCCGCAGCGGCACCACCGGGCCCACACCGACGCGATCGACGCCTTCATCGCCGCCGCCAACGCAGACGACCCCGACCACCGCTCCGCGCTGCTCAGCCGTGCCCTCGCCGCCGACGTGGTGTTCTGGGGGCCGCTCGGCCGCGGGTCCGGCCGGGGCGCGGTGGCCGACTTCGTCACCGAGGTGGTGCAGGGCTACCGGGCCGGCGGCTGCCGCATGGTCCGGACGACGTCCGTCGACGCGCCGCACGAGTGGGCCCGGTTCGGCTGGCGCTTCGAGGGGCCCGACGGCGCCACCGTCCTGTCGGGCACCGACATGGTGCACCTCACCGCCGCCGGCGACATCGACGAGATCGTGGTCTTCGCCGGCCCGCTGCACTGACACCCGCTCCCGCCGTCCAGGACCTAAGCCCCTCGCCCGCGGGACGTTCGCCGCTGCCGCCACCGCCCCCGCGCGCGGGACCGTGGAGGCGGAAAGCGAGGTGGCGATCATGTCGATCGAGGTCAAGGACGTCATGGGACGCGTGGCGATCGCGGTGCTGGAGCACGCGTCGTTCGCCGACATCGTGGCGGCGATGAAGCGGTACGCGGTGGGCGCGGTCACCGTGATCGACGCCGACCGGCGGCCGGTGGGCGTGGTGTCGGAGGACGACCTGCTGCTCAAGGAGACCGGCCGGGCCCGGCACGCCGTCTCCGTCCTCGACTCGCGGGCGCGGCGGCAGGAGCAGCGCAAGGCCGCCGCCGTCACCGCCGCCGAGCTGATGACGTCGCCGGCGGTCACGGTCACCCCGGGCATGCCGGTGCGCGAGGCGGCCAGGATCATGCACGCCCGGCGGATCAGGCAGCTCCCGGTGATCGACCCGGTCACCGGACGCGTCGTCGGCACCCTGCACCAGCGCGACGTGCTGCGCGTCTTCACCCGCCCGGCCGCCGAGCTGGAGGCGGACGTCAGGGCCGTGCTCCCGCCGGACGGCACGTTCGCGGTCGCGGTCGACGCCGGCGTGGTCACGATCACCGGCAGGGTGGCGACCCGCGCCCGGGCCGCCGCGCTGACGGAGGCGGTCCGGGCGGTGGAGGGCGTCGTCGACGTCGTGACCGAGCTCGAACGCGACCGGGACGACCTGTTCACCGTCCCGCCGCTGCTGTAGAGGCGGACGGGCCCGGCGGGCTGATTCCGGCGGCGAGGGCACTTGCTGGGACACTGAACGGTATGTCGGAAAGTGAGCAGCGTAGCCTGATGCCCCAGATGCGGCTCGACGAGCTGCTGGCCGAGCTGCAGACGAGGCTCAACGCCGTCCTCGCCACCCGCGACCGGGTGCACGCGCTGCTGGAGGCCGTCGTCTCGGTGGGCAGCGACCTCGACCTGGAGACCGTGCTGCGGCGGATCGTCGAGACGGCCACCAAGCTGGTGGACGCCAGCTACGGGGCGCTCGGCGTGGTCGGCGAGGAGCAGACGCTCGTCCAGTTCATCCCGGTCGGGTTGAGCGAGGAGGAGATCGCCCGGATCGAGCACTGGCCGCACGGGCTGGGCCTGCTCGGCCTGCTGATCAAGGACGCCCGCCCGCTGCGGCTGGGCCGCATCTCCGACCACCCCGAGTCCTACGGCTTCCCGCCCGGCCACCCGCCGATGGGCACCTTCCTCGGCGTCCCGGTGCGGGTGCGCGACGAGGTGTTCGGCAACCTCTACCTGACCGAGAAACGCGGCGGCGGCGACTTCGACGAGGAGGACGAGGCCATCGTGATCGCCCTGGCCACCGCCGCCGGCGTCGCCGTGGAGAACGCCCGGCTGTACGAGGAGTCGCGCCGGCGCGAGACCTGGCTGCAGGCATCCTCGGAGATCACCACCAGTCTGCTGTCCGGCGCCGGCTCGCGCGAGGTGCTCACCACCATGGCGGCGCGGGCCCGCCAGATGACCGACGCCGACCTGGTCCAGGTGCTGCTGCCCGACCCGTCGGGCGGCACGCTGACCGTCGACGTGGCCGAGGGCGAGGGCGCCGACGAGCTGCTGGGGATGGCGTTCGACGTCTCGGCCACCCTGGCGGGGGAGGCGTTCACGCACGCCGAGCCCCGGTCCGAACGCGACCTGCCGGGCACGCCCTACCCCGACTCGCCGCTGCGGCGGCTGGGCTACGGCCCCGGCCTGATGGTGCCGCTGGGCGCCGCCCCCCGCGTGCGCGGCGTGCTCATGCTGGCCAAGCGCGGCGGGCGGCTGCCGTTCAGCGGGGCCGACCAGCAGATGCTGGAGTCGTTCGCGGGGCAGGCGGCGATCGCGCTGGAGCTGGCCGAGGCCCGGGTTCTTGCCGGGCGCGGCCTGGGAGCCTGGTCCTAGTCTCCAGGTTTGATCAGCGCCGCCTCGTACGC
>NZ_JBSFGJ010000619.1:0-4429 GCF_053596515.1 Nonomuraea sp. NPDC001684 | reverse complement strand
GCCGCGCAGCAGTTCGAGCACGTGCGCCTGGACCGACACGTCCAGGGAGGCGACCGGTTCGTCGCAGATCAGCAGCGCGGGCCGGACGGCCAGGGCCCGGGCGATGGCGACGCGCTGGCGTTCGCCGCCGGACAGCGCCTTGGGGCGGCGGGCGGCGTACGCGGCGGGCAGGCCGGCCAGCTCCAGCAGCTCGCCCACGCCGATCCGGTCGGCGGGCGCGGCCCTGGCGATCGCCTCGGCCAGCGTCGCGCCGACGGTCATGGCGGGGTTGAGCGAGGTGGAGGGGTCCTGGAAGACGCACTGGACGAGCCGGTGCACGCGGGCGCGCTCGCGCGGGTCCAGGGCGGCGCGGTCGGTGACGTCGAGGCCGGCGAGCCGGATCCGGCCGCCGTCGGGGGTGATCAGGCCGAGCACCGACCGGGCCAGCGTGGTCTTCCCCGAGCCCGACTCGCCCACCAGGCCGACGGTCTCGCCGGGGTTCACGTCCAGGCTGACGCCGCCGAGCGCGGTGTGGGCGCCGTACCGTTTGCGCAGGTCCTCGATGTGCAGCAGCGGCTCGCCGGCGGCCGGGGCGGCGGGCAGCGCGGCCTCGCGCAGCGCCGGGCGGGCGGCTCCGGCGGTGTCGTGCACGCAGGCGGTCAGCCGGTCGGGGCCGATCGGGCGCAGCGGCGGCCTGGCCGCGGTGCAGGCGTCGGCGGCCAGGTCGCAGCGGGTGGCGAACGCGCAGACGTCGGCCACCGCGTCCGCCCGCGGCACGGCGCCCGGGATGCCCACCAGGCGCTCCAGCGTGCGTTCCGCCGAGGGCAGCGCGGCCAGCAGCCCCGCGGTGTACGGGTGCGCGGGCTCCGCGGCCAGCTCCGGGCCCGGCCCCTGCTCGACGACGCGCCCGGCGTACATCACCGCGACCCGGTCGCAGACGGCGAACGCCACGCGCAGGTCGTGGGTGATGAGCAGCACGCCCATGCCGCGCGCCTCCTGGACGCGGCGCAGCAGCGCCAGGATCTCGTGCTGGGTGGTGGCGTCCAGCGCGGTGGTGGGCTCGTCGGCGATGAGCAGCTCGGGGTCGCCGGCCAGCGCGGCGGCCAGGGCGACGCGCTGCCGCATGCCGCCCGAGAGCTGGAACGGGTAACGCCCGGCCACGGCGGGGTCGTCGATGCCGACCTCGGCCAGCCTGCGCGCGATCTCCTGCCGGGACGTGCGGCCGGGCAGGGTCTCGGCGATGTGCGCGCCGGCCGTGCGCAGCGGGTTGAGCATGGCGAAGGGGTCCTGCATGAGCAGCGAGATCCGTCGTCCGCGCACGCCGCGCAGCAGCCGCTCGGACGCGCCGACGAGCTGCGCGCCGCCGACCTCGACCGACCCCTCGGCGCGCAGGCCGCGCGGGAGCAGGCCGACGAGGGCGCGGGCGGTCAGGGACTTGCCGCTGCCGGACTCGCCGACCAGCCCGACGGTCTCGCCCGCGGCGACCGTCAGGTCCACGCCGTCCACGAGCACCCGGTCGCCGACGACCCGCAGGTCGCGTGTCTCAAGCATCGGAGAGCCTCTCGAAGAGCTGGTCGCCCAGCAGGGTGGCGGCGGTGGCGGCGACGGTGACCAGCGCGGCGGGCACCACCGCGGCCCACGGGTTGAGGTCGAGCAGGCCGCGGTTCTCCTCGATCATCAGCCCCCAGTCGGGCGTGCCGGCTGGCAGCCCGATGCCCAGGAAGGACAGGCCGGACAGCGCGACCAGCGCGGCGACGAAGCTGAGCAGCGCGCCGGCCACGACCGTGGGTGCGATGTTGGGCAGCAGGTGCCTGAACATGATGCGGCCGCGGCTGAGCCCGAGTGTACGTGCCGCCTCGGCGTAGGCCAGCTCGCGCTGGGCCATGGTGAGGCTGCGCACCACCCGGATGTCGCCGGGCGTGAACAGCACCGCCATCGCCAGCACCGCCCACCCGATGCCGCCGCCCAGCACGCCTACCAGGACGATCAGCATGAGCAGCCCCGGCATCGCGATGAGCAGGTCGACCACCCGCATCATGACGGCGTCGATCCAGCCGCGGCGGTAGCCGGCCAGCAGCCCGAGCGAGGTGCTCATCGCGCACGTGCCCAGCGCGACGACGAGCGGCCACAGCAGCGCCGAGCGGGCTCCGGCCAGGCAGCGCGACAACACGTCCCGGCCCAGCTCGTCGGTGCCCGCCCAGTGGGCCCAGCTCGGCATCGTCGCGCCGAGCGCGAGGTCCTGCGCGGCCGGGTCGTAGGGCGCGATCCACGTTCCGAACAGGGCGGCGAACGCCATCAGGGCGAGGATCCCGCCCGACAGCAGCGTCAGCGGCCCCGGCCTGGCCCGGCGCAGCCGCCGCGCCCGTCCGCCGAGGCGCACGGTCCCCGTCACGACGCTCACGCGGCCACCGCCCCGTGACGCACCCGCGGGTCCACCGCGAGGTAGGCCAGGTCGATCAGCAGGTTGACGGCGACCACCACGGCGCCTCCCATCAGGACGAGCGCCTGGACGACGGGCAGGTCCTTCTGCCCGACGGCGCTGACGAGCAGCTCGCCGACGCCGTGCAGCCCGAAGGCCCGTTCGACGAACAGCGCGCCGGTGAGGTTGGCGGCCAGCAGCAGGCCGCCGACCGTGAGGACGGGCAGCGCGGTGTTGCGCAGCGCGTACCCGATCCAGTAGCGGGCGCGGCCGACCCCGCGCGCCCGGGCGAAGGTCATGAAGTCCTGCCCGGCCAGGTCGAGCGCGGCCGCCCGCATCTGCCTGATGACGACCGCCGCCTGCCCGGTGGCCAGCGCGATCGCGGGCAGCGTCAGGTGCGCGACCCGCTCGGCGAACGTCTCGCCCGCGCCGAAGACGGGGAACCAGCCGAGGGTGACGGCGAAGCCGTACAGCAGCAGGATGCTCATCGCGAACGGCGGGATCGCGAGGCCGACCAGCGCGGAGAGCGTGATGCCCCGGTCCAGCGGGCCGCCCCTGCGCATGGCGGCGGCCAGCCCGGCGGGCAGGCCGACGGCGAGGGTGAGGATGATCGCGTAGGCGGCCAGCCCGGCGGTGACGGGCAGCCGGTCGGCGATGACGCTGGTGACGGGTTCGCGGCTGTAGAGGGAGGCGCCGAAGTCGCCGCGCACGGCGTCGCCGAGCCAGGTGGCGTAGCGGACGGGCAGCGGGTCGTCGAGGTGGTACTGCGCGCGGACGGCGGCGCGCGACTCCGCGGTGGAGGGCCGCGGCCCGAGCAGGACCTGCTCCGGATCCCCGGGGGCGAGCGCCAGCAGCGCGTAGGTGAGCACGGACAGCACGCCGAGCAGGAGCAGCGCGGCGGCCAGGCGGCGGGCGACGAAGGCCATCAGACACCGGCCGCCGGGCGGATGGTGCTGAAGACGTTCATGGTCCAGGTGCCGAACTGGCCGGTGAACCGCTTGCGCAGCGCGACGGCGGCCTCCTTGGTGTAGAGCGGCACGTACGGCACCTGGTCGGCGATCTCGGCCAGCACCTCGGTGACGGCGGCGGCACGGTCCGCTCCCTCGAGCTTGCCCAGGTCGTCGAGCCGGGCGTCCATCTCGGGCGAGCCGTAGCCGCTGAAGTTGAAGCCCTGGGGCCCGGCCGAGGCGCGGCTGACCAGGTCGGGCAGCACCTCACCCGGGTCGGGGGTGCCGTAGAGCAGGTCGACGAGCTGCAGCGGGGTGTCCTGGTGGCTGAACATGCGCTGCCGGTACTGCTCGGTGGGCAGCGGCTGGAGGTCGAGCTTGACGCCGATCACCGCCAGGTCGGCGACGATGGCCTGGAGCGCCTTGACGTCGTCGCTGCCGCTGTCGTACGGCGCGGCCAGCGTGAAGCCCTCGGGGTGGGCCGACTTGGCCAGCTCGGCCTTGGCGGCGTTCACGTCGTGGGGGTAGGCGGGCAGCTTCGGCGGCGTGCCACCGTACAGGGCGGCGAGCTGCGGCTTGGGCAGCATCAGGTCGGCGATGCCGCCGTGGCCGCTGGTCATGAGCGTGGCCAGCGCCTCCCGGTCGAGGGCGTGGGCGATGGCGCGGCGCACGTGCACGTCCTTGAGCGGCCCCTCGCGCACGCCGAGTGACAGGTAGGCGATGTTGTTGGCCGGGTAGAAGGAGGTCGTGACGCCGGGCAGGGCGCTCCACTTGCGCGTCTCGCTGACCTGGATGTCGTTGGTGCCGTCCACCTCGCCGGAGGAGACGGCCAGGCGCAGCGTCTCGGGGTCGCCGATCGCCTTGATCTCGATCCTGCGCAGCTCCGGCTTGGGGCCCCAGTACAGGTCGTTGCGTTCCAGCGTCACCCCCGAGGTGAGCGAGAACTTCGTGACCTTGAAGGGGCCGGAGCCGAGCGTGCCGACCTCGGGCGAGCCGAGGTCCTTCGGGTGCGCGGCGGCCAGCTTCTTCGGCACGATCTGCCAGGCCAGCGCGGCGGTGGCCAGGAAGCTGGCGCTGGGCTTGC
>NZ_JBSFGJ010000618.1:0-4447 GCF_053596515.1 Nonomuraea sp. NPDC001684 | reverse complement strand
GCCGTCGCACACCTGGCCGGCGTCGAAGGGCACGTTCAGGTACGAGTGCTCGTCCGGCGGGATGACCAGCAGGCGGGCCGGGCTCAGCGCGCCGGCCGAGGGCCGGCCCCTGTACGCCGGGCTGCGGGCGCTCGACGTGCCCGAGGAGCCGGTCGCCAGGCTCTGGCACGCGGCGACGCTGCTGCGGGAGCACCGCGGGGACGGCCACAACGCCGCCCTTGTCACCCACGGCATCGGCGGCACCGAGGCCCACGTCCTCATGGCCGTCTCCCTCGGGATGCGGGCGGAGGAGTTCGGCCGGATCCACCACCTGCCCAAGGCCCGGCTGACCGCCGTGGTCGACGGGCTGCGCGACCGCGGCCTCGTGGACGCCGCCGGCGGGTTCACCGACGCCGGCCGCGAGACCAAGCAGCGGATCGAGGCGCTCACCGACGAACTGGCCGCGCCGGCGTACGACGTGCTCAGCCCGGACGAGCTCGACGAGCTGGCCGCGGAGCTCGAACCGATCGCCGCCGCGGCATCGGCCTCCGACCACTGAAAGGACCCGGCCATGACGAGCACTGCGGACTACCGGACGACCATGCGGGTGAAAGCCGCTCCCGACGCCCTCTTCGACGCGCTCACCACCGTCACGGGCCTCGCGGCATGGTGGAACCCGGCGACCGGGTCCGGCACGACCGGCGGCGAGCTCCGGTTCCTCATGAACGCCCCCGAGCCCCTCGTGATCCACGTCGAGGAGGCGACCCGGCCGACGTCGGTGCGCTGGACCGTCGTCGACTGCCCCTTCCTGCCCGACTGGATCGGCACGAGGCCCACCTTCACCGTCACCCCGGCCGACGGCGACACGTCCGAGCTCGTCTTCCACCACCGGGGCCTGAGCCGGGACCTGGAGTGCTTCGGCATGTGCAGCCGCAGCTGGCAGCACTACATGACGAGTCTGCGCGACCACCTGGAAGCCGGGGGCGGAAGCCCGTTCGGCAGCCCCGCGGACAGGGCGCGCCGGCGAGCACAGGCGGCCGGCCCGGCCTCATGGGTTCTGGAAGGCCACTTCCGGGTTGGCGGCGGACGGGCCGTCCAGCAGGGGCTGCTGCTCGCCGCGGAGGTGCCGGCCGAAGAAGGCGCCGACGTACGACGTGGTGATCTCGCCTGACCGCTTGCCCGACAGGGGCGCGGCCGGGTCGACGATCCCCACCTGGGCGCCCAGGATGGGCAGGTCGATGAAGGTGAAGTGGCCGGAGTCGGCCACGGTGAGCCAGCGCTTCCAGCCGTCCAGGCGGGGCCAGTCCCGGGTCCAGGTGGTGTCGGCGGCGCCGGGTGAGTGCTGGACCTTGGTGCCGAGCATGAGGAACGGCCGCCCGCCGAGGCCGGAGACCGCGACCGGGGCGAAGAACGAGCCGTCCAGGTTCGCCCCGGCGCGGACCCGCCGGTCGGCGGCCATGACACCGGCCGCGGCGTTGCCGCCGAGCGAGTGGCCCGCGGCGCCGATCCGGCGCGGGTCGATCATCTGCCAGTGCCGCCAGGCGGGCGCGGACCGTGCGGGACGGATCAGCCGGTCGATCACGAAGGACAGGTCGGCCGCCCGGTTGACCGCGGCCTTGGCCATCAGCTCCTTCTCCGCCTCGTCGGAGGGGGCGCTCTCCACCGTCTCGCACGCGACGCAGGTCAGGGTACGGCCGCCGGGGAAGGTCGTGCCGAACGACTCGTAGGCGTGATCGACGAGGGCGACGACGTAGCCCCTGGAGGCGAGGTCCTCGGCGAGCGTGGTCAGGGTGGCCCGGTTGAGGGTGAACCCCGGGGAGAGCACCACCAGGGGGTGCCGGCCGCCGACGGGACGGGCGTTCAGGTGCGCGTTGGTGCTGACGCCGGCGAGTTGCCCGGGCTTGAAGACGGCGTCGAGCTTCTGCCCCTTGAGGAGCAGCCGGGCCTCGTCGACGGTCATGTACGGCGCGGCGCTCCCGCCGGTGCGCGCCGGGAAGTACACCGAGACCATCAGCTCGCGTGCTGCTGCGGGCACCCACGGGTCGCGGCGGTCGGCGTCGACGAGATGCAGGGTGTCGCGACCGACTTCGTACTGGCCGGTGGGGTGCGGGATCGCCACGCGCACGTCGGAGATGCCCGCGGCGGAGGCGGCAGCGGCGGGCGCCGCCGCCGCGGCCGCCGCCGGGAGGGCCAGGGTCAGGGCGAGGAGGAGGGGGGCGGGGTTACGGCGAGTTCTGATCATGCACAGAACTGTAGAAATGACGCCACCACCCCCCACATGCCCGAAAGACAGGCTCGGACCCTTACTTTTGTCAGGGGTCAGGACCGGTGTTCTTGTCAGGGGTCAGGACCGGGCAGGCCGGTCAGCCGGCTCGGAGCGAGCCGTGCGCCTCGATCGAGAGGTCCTGCCAGTCGGCCCAGGTCTGGAGCCGGTCGGCGTAGGCCTGCTGGATCAGCGGGTGGAAGCCCTTGCCGAACAGCACCCGCATCGGCGGGTTGGCGGAGTCGACGAGCTTCAGGAGCGCCTGCGCCGCGGCGGCCGGGTCTCCCGCGGGCATCTTCTCCGCCATCGCACCGAGGCGCTGGCGCAGACCGTCGTAGGCCGGGTCGGTCGTGGCCATGTGGCCGTTGGCGAGCGGGTCGGGGTTGTTGCCGTTCCGGGTGGCGAAGCCGCCGGGCTCGACGATGGTCACCTTGACGCCGAACTCGGCGACCTCGCCGGCGAGCGCCTCGTTCAGGCCCTCCAGGGCCCACTTGGAGGCGTGGTAGGCGCCGCCGAGCGGCATGGCGATGACCCCGGCGGCCGAGGACAGCTGGATGATGTGCCCTGAGCGCTGCTCGCGCAGGTACGGCAGCGCGGCCTGGACCACCCACACCGCGCCGAACAGGTTGGTCTCCAGCTGGTCGCGCAGTTCCTGCTCGGTCAGCTCCTCGACCGCGCCGACCTGGGCGTAACCGGCGTTGTTCACGATGACGTCGAGCCGGCCGAAGTGCTCCTTCGCCCGCCGCACGCTCTCGAAGACCGCGGCCCTGTCGGTCACGTCCATCTCCAGCGGGAGCACCGCGTCGCCGTGGACGTCGACCAGTTCCTTCAGGCTCGCGGTGCTCCGGGCGGTGGCGGCGACCCGGTCACCGCGCGACAGGGCGGCCGCCACGAAGTTGCGGCCCAGGCCGCGGGACGAGCCGGTGACGAACCAGACCTTCTGCATGCTGTGCTCCTTTCAGTTGTTACACCCCCTGGACGAGACAGCCCCGCACGGATGTGAGCTCGGGCGAGTGTGACCTGCGACACTTTGTCGCCTTTGTCCAGCCATGGTGGTACCAATGGTCGGCGTGACCCGCACCGAGGAGTTCCAGGAGCTACGGCCGCTGCTGTTCGCGATCGCCTACCGGATCCTGGGCAGCGTGAGCGAAGCCGAGGACGCCGTCCAGGAGACCTGGCTGCGCTACGAGGGCGCCGCAGCCCAGCCCGACTCGCCCAAGGCCTTCCTGTCGGCGACGGTGACCCGGATCTCGATCGACGTGCTGCGCTCGGCCCGCGTCCGGCGCGAGGCCTACGTCGGGCCGTGGTTCCCCGAACCGCTGCTGACCGACCCCTACCAGGACCCGGAGCGGTCGGCGGAGTTGGCCGACTCGGTGTCGATGGCGGCGCTGATCCTGCTGGAGCGGCTGAGCCCGCTGGAGCGCGCGGTCTTCGTGCTGCGCGAGGTGTTCGCCTTCAGCCACCGGGAGATCGCCTCAGCCGTGGAGCGGTCGGAGGCGGCCTGCCGCCAGCTCGCGGTGCAGGCGCGCCGCCACATGGACGCGGGCCGCCCCCGCTTCCAGGCCGATCGCCGGTCCCGGGACCGGCTCGCCGGGCGGTTCTTCGGCGCGCTCAGGGAGGGGGACGTCGAAGGGCTGCGGGAACTGCTGGCCGCCGACGTCCGGCTGGTCAACGACGGCGGCGGCAAGATCGGCAGCACGCTGCCCGTCCTCGGCCTCGCGAAGGTGGCGCGCGTGCTGTCCGCCGCCGTCGCGCCGTTCGCCCGGATCGGCGCGGTGCTGGAGGCGCACGAGGTGAACGGCCAGCCGGGCGCGATCATCCGCGACCGCGACGGTCAGATCGTCAGCATCTGGACGCTCGACATCCTGGACGGACGCATCCAGACCATCCGCTCGATCGTCAATCCCGACAAGCTCCGGCACCTCGGCCCCGTCGCCGACGCCCACGCGGTCATCCGCGAGAAGAAGCAGCGGGCACGCGCGGCGGCGCGGGGCGGTGCGCCGGTCACCGGCGTGCCGGACGAGCCTCGGTGACCGGCGGCCCCACCGACGCAGCGGTCCGCCGGGCTCGCGCCAGGACGGCCGGACCGCTGCGCCGACGTTCTAGTCGGTGAGCAGGATGTCGTCCAGGCTCCCTCGTCGGCCCCGCCGAACAGGCCGAGGATCGGCGCGCCCAGCTCGGCGGCGTGCTGGGCGGGGCCGGGGC
>NZ_JBSFGJ010000617.1:0-4464 GCF_053596515.1 Nonomuraea sp. NPDC001684 | reverse complement strand
GCTCCGGCAGGCGGCCAGGGGCGCGACCGCCGAGGAGATCGCCGCCGGCCTGCACCTGTCGCCGGGCACGGTGCGCAACTACCTCACGGCCGCGATCACCAAGACGGGCGCCCGCAACAAGATCGACGCCGTCCGCGTCGCCGAGGACGCGGGCTGGCTCTAGACGTCGGTGACCCGCAGCCCGGCGTGGGCCTTGTAGCGGCGGTTGATCGAGATGAGGTTGGCGGTCAGCGCCTCGACCTGGTGGGCGTTGCGCAGCCGGCCGCCGTAGACGCCGCGCACCCCCGGGATCAGCTCGGCCAGCGCCTGCACGGTGTCGGTCGCCTCGCGGTCGTCGCCGAGCACCAGCACGTCGAGGTCGACCTTCTCCACGGCGGGGTCCATCAGCAGCACGGCCGACACGTGGTGGAAGGCCGCCACGACCCGGCTCTCGGGAAGCACCGCGGCGGCCTGCTGGGCGGCGCTGCCCTCTTCCACCGGCAGCGCGTAGGCGCCCTGCTTGTCGAAGCCGAGCGGGTTGACGCAGTCGACCACGATCTTCCCGGCCAGCTCGGCGCGCAACGACTCCAGCAGCGCCTTGTGCCCCTCGTACGGCACCGCCACGATCACGACGTCGGCCTCGGCCGCCACGTCGGCGTTGGCCCCGCCCCGCGCGCCCGAGCCGATCGAGCCGGCCGCCTCCTGGGCCCGCTCGGCGCTGCGCGAGCCGATCAGCACCGTGTGCCCGGCCAGCGCGAACCGCCGCGCCAGCCCCTTCCCCTGGTCGCCGGTGCCGCCGAGGATCGCGATGGAGAGCCCGTTCACATCTGTCATGGCTCCGATCATGCCAGCCCCGGCGGCGCGGTCCGCAGCCCGGGGGCGCCACCCGGCGGCGAACGGGCCACCTCCGCCGCGCTCCTCGTGCACCATGGAGGCATGGACTCAGGTTCGGTGGCATTCCTGCGCGAGCTCCTGGCCACGACGGGCTGGCTCGAACGCACCCGCGAGCTGGGCCTGGCCCTGCGGACCACCCGCTCGCCGGGCGGCCTGCTGCTCGTCGGCCCCCCGGACGACGAGCCCTGGCACGTCACCGCCCACCTCAGCGACGAGGCCAGGTTCTCCGGCCTGCCGCAGCTCGCCCCCACCCTGATCCGCTGGTCGCCGCCCGCCGACGCCCCCGCCCACCTGCGCGTCGGCCTCGACCGCCTGCGGCAGGCGGGCCGCGGCGAGACCCTGTTCGTGCTGTCGGAGCAGGCGGCGCCCGTGCCGCTGCTGGAACGCGTCGACGACGCCCGCCGTACGGGGGCCACCATCCTGGCGATCGAGGGCGCCGACTCCGAGCTGAGCGGGCTGGCCCACGACTCCATCGCCGTCCCGGCCACCGGGCTGATCACCTTCGACGGCGCCCAGCACCTGGTCAGCGCGGCGGCCGGTGAGGTCGAGCGGCGGGCGGGGCTGCGCGAGCGCCTGGCCCGCCTGCTGGAGAAGGTCAGCGGCCCCCGCCTGTCGGAGTAGGACGCGGCCGCGGGCCAGGGGCCGAGGGCGGCTCGCAGGTCAGGGCTGGGCGGCGAGGCGAGGGCCGAGGGCGGCCCGCAGGTTCTCGGTGGCCTCCTCGATGGCGCCGATCACCACCGCCTGCACCGGGTCCGGCTCGCCCGACCGCGTCCTGCTCACCCGGGTGACCGCGTCCAGGCGGCGCGCCCCCACCTCCCGTACCTCGCTCACCCGCACCTCGCCCTCCGGCACGTCGAGCAGGGCCAGCGCGGGCACGATCGCCACCCCGTGCCCGGCCGCCACCAGCGCGAGCACCGGCGAGAAGTCGGTGACGACGTGCGTCCTGCGCGGCTCGACGCCGTGGATCCCGGCGAGCCGGTCGAGCGCCTGCCCGCACGCCTGGTCCGGCTCGGCGGCCACCCAGGGCAGGCGCATCAGGTCGGCCGTCGACTCCGGCTCGGGCCAGTCCGGCGGCAGCACGACCCGGAACTCGTCCACGTGCAGCGGCCGGACGTTCAGCGACGGCTGCGCCGGGACCGGCAGGCTCATGTCCTGCTCGGTGATGAGCAGGTCGACCGCGCCCAGGCGCAGCTCCTGGAGGGCGGGCTGGCCGTAGACCTCGTGGATGACCGGCGTGATGCGGGGGTGGCGCTCGGCCAGGGCGCGCATCGCGGGCACCAGCATGTGCTTGATCGCCGTGGGGAAGGCCGCGATCCGCACCGGCCCGGCCAGGCGTTCGGTGAACCTGGTCAGCTCCTTCCTGGCCTCGCTCAGCTCCTCCTCGACCCGCTCGGCGTACCCGGCGAGCACGCGTCCCGCCGGGGTGAGCGAGACGCGGCGCTGGGAGCGGTCGATGAGCGCCAGCCCGACCTCGCGTTCGAGCTGGGCGAGCTGCTGGGAGACCGCGGAGGGGGTGAGGAACAGCGCCTCGGCCGCGCGCATCACGCCGCCGCGGCGGGCGACCTCGTGCAGGACACGCAGGCGTCGAGGATCAATATCCATGCAGGTCAGCTTACGTCTACCTTTAGCTTTCTTTATTTGTGCTTTAAGGCCAAAAATCCAGAGAATATCGGCCATGGATCTCCTCCTCGACGCCGTCGGCTGGGCCGGAGCCGCCCTGCTGCTGGCCGGGTACGCCCTGGTCTCGTCCGCGCGGCTGTCCGGCGACGGCGCGACGTACCAGGTCGTCAACCTGCTCGGCGCGCTCGGGCTCATGGTCAACAGCGCCTACAACGCCGCCTGGCCCTCGACCGGGCTGAACCTCGTCTGGGCCGCCATCGGCACGGTGGCCCTCGTCCGACTCGTCCGGGTGGGAGCCGCCACATGATCGTCGAACTCAGCCACCGCATCACCGAGGGCATGACCACCTATCCCGGCGTCCCGGGGCCGACGCTGGGCACCCATCTGAGCAGGGAGGACTCACGCGAGGTCTACGCCCCGGGCACCGAGTTCGAGATCGGCGTGATCACGCTGGCCGCCAACACCGGCACCTACCTGGACACCCCGCACCACCGCTACGCCGGCGGCCAGGACCTGGCGCAGGTGCCGCTGAGCAGCCTGGCCGACCTGCCCGGCCTGGTCGTGCCGGCCTCGGGGGACGGCCGCGAGGTGGTGCTCGACACCGCGCCCGACACCGCGCTCGACGTACGCGGCCGGGCGGTGCTGATCCACACCGGCTTCGACCGCCACTTCGGCACCGCCGCCTACTTCCGCGACCACCCGTATCTGGCGCCCGAGTCGGCGGCGTGGCTGGCCGACCAGGGCGCGGCGCTGGTCGGCATCGACTCGCTCAACATCGACGACACCCCGCCGCACGGCGAACGCCCCGCCCACACGATCCTGCTGAAGGCGGGGATCCCGATCGTCGAGCACCTGACGGGGTTGTCGGCGCTGCCCGCGGAGGGGTTCAGGTTCCATGCCGCGCCCCCGATGATCGCGGGCATGGGCACCTTCCCCGTGCGGGCCTACGCCGTCGTGCCGTAGGCGGGGGTCACTCGTCCTCCTGCTCGGCCTCGTCCCACGCCTTGTTGCGGTCGGCGGCGCGCTGCAACGCGCCCGCCGCCTCCTCCTCCGAGGCGTAGGGACCCATCCGGTCCTTGTTGGGGCAGCCCTGGTCGGGCTCGACCCGCATGTGCTTGAGACAGAACCACCACTGGCCTTCGCTCACATGGTCAATTCTGCCCCGTAGACTCGTGTTTCATGACGACACTGCTCCAGCCCGGGCGAGTCTCGCCCGTCCGGAAGGTCCCCGCCCACATCGAGCGGCCGGAGTACGTCGGCAAGAAGCGCCCCACGACCGGCGAGTCCGACGTGAAGACCCCCGAGATCATCGAGCGCATGCGCGTGGCGGGCCGCATCGCCGCGCAGGCGCTCGAAGAGGTCGGCCGGCACATCGCCCCGGGCGTCACCACCGACGAGCTCGACCGCATCGGCCACGAGTTCCTGATCGACCACGGCGCCTACCCCAGCACGCTGGGCTACAAGGGCTATCCCAAGTCGCTGTGCACCTCGATCAACGAGGTCATCTGCCACGGCATCCCCGACGACACCGTGCTGCGCGACGGCGACATCGTCAACATCGACATCACCGCCTACATCGGCGGCGTCCACGGCGACACCGACGCCACCTACCTGGTGGGCGAGGTCGACGAGGAGTCGCGCCTGCTGGTCGAGCGCACCCGCGAGGCCATGATGCGGGCCATCAGGGCGGTCGCCCCCGGCCGCCAGCTCAACGTGGTCGGCCGCGTCATCGAGGCGTACGCCAAGCGCTTCGGCTACGGCGTCGTGCGCGACTTCACCGGCCACGGCATCGGCACGAGCTTCCACTCCGGCCTCATGGTCCCCCACTACGACGACCCGTCGCTGCGGGTGGAGCTGGTGCCGGGCATGACGTTCACCATCGAGCCGATGCTCACGCTGGGCACGATCGACTACGACATCTGGCCCGACAAGTGGACCGCGGTGACCAAGGACCGCAAGCGCACGGCCCAG
>NZ_JBSFGJ010000616.1:0-4478 GCF_053596515.1 Nonomuraea sp. NPDC001684 | reverse complement strand
GGCGGGAGCCGCGTCGTCCGCCAGCCTGACCTGGCGATCGGCCCCGACTCGGTCGGCTACCGGCTGACTGAGGAAGCATTGGTGTTCGGCGGGGCGACGGTCACGGCCACTGACCTGGCGGTGGCCGCCGGGCTGGTCGACCTCGGCGACGCCTCCGCTGTGCGCCAGCTCGACCGCGACTTCGTGCGGCGAGGCGTGGCGCTGATGGCCGGCACGGTCGCCTCGCTGGTCGATCAGGTGCGTGTCTCGGCGAAGCCTCTGCCGGTGGTCGTCGTGGGCGGCGGCAGCATCCTCATGCCCCCGACGCTGCCCGGCGTGCCGGAGGTGCTCACGCCTCGCCATCACGGCGTCGCCAACGCCATCGGCGCGGCGATCGGCCAGATCGGCGGCGAGGTGGACCGGCTGTTCGCCATCACCTCGACCCGCACCCGCGACGACGTGCTGCGCCAGGCCCAGGAAGAAGCCATCGACATGGCGATCGCCGCGGGCGCCGTCCCGTCGAGCGTCAAGATCGTCCTCCTGGACGAGATCCACGTCAGCTACCTGCCGGGCGACGCCGTCCGGGTCGCCGCCAGCGCGGTCGGCGACCTGGACCTGGGCCCCGCCCCCCGCGTGACCGAGGAGGCCCAGTGGGCTACGACCTGACCCTGGAGGACCTGCACGACCTCGCCGAAGGGGCGGCCGTCCTGGGCACGGGCGGCGGCGGCGACCCCTACATCGGCCGGCTGCTGGTGGAGGAGCAGATGCGGGCGGGCCGCAGCGTACGCCTCATCGGCGTGGACGAGCTGCCCGACGATGCGCTGGTGCTCCCGTCGTCCATGATGGGCGCCCCGACAGTGTTCGTGGAGAAGTTGCCGTCCGGGGAGGGGAACGTCGCCGCGTTCCGCGCGCTGGAGGCCCATCTCGGCCGCACGGCGTACGCGGTCATGCCGACCGAGTGCGGCGGCCTCAACTCCATGATCCCGCTGATGCTCGGCGCCCAGCTCGGCCTGCCCGTCGTGGACGCCGACGGCATGGGCAGAGCATTTCCGGAGCTTCAAATGCAGACGTTCGGCGTGCTCGGGGTGTCCGGCTCGCCGATGGCCATCGCGAGCGATCACGGCGACACCAGCATCATCGACGCGTCCGACAACAAGCGCATGGAGGACATGGCGCGCGCGCTGACCATACAGATGGGCGGAGCGTCCTACATCAGCGACTACCCGATGGACGCCGCCGACGTCCGCCGCACCTCCGTGCACGGCACCCTCACGCTGTGCCGCCTCATCGGGGCGACGCTCCGGCAGGCGCGAGCCGCGCACGCCGACCCCTTCGCGGCGCTGACCGAGATGCTGGCCGACACCATCTACAGCCTCGGCGTGGTGCTGTTCCGCGGCAAGGTGGTCGACGTCGAGCGGCGCACGATCGGCGGATTCACTCGCGGCCAGGCCCGTCTGGTCTGCGCCGACGACCCGGGCGACGTCCTGGAGATCACGTTCCAGAACGAGCACCTGGTGGCCCGCCGCGGCGGCGAGGTGATCGCCATCGTGCCGGACCTCATCTGCACCCTCAACAGCGAGACGGGCGCGCCGGTCCCCACCGAGTCATTGGCCTACGGCCAGCGGCTGACCGTGTACGGCATCTCCACCCCGCCGATCATGCGCTCCCCCGACGCCCTGGCGTGCTTCGGGCCGGCCGGGTTCGGCTTATCCGACTCCTACACGCCGCTGGAGGACCTCCTGGCCGCACGCCCCTGACACCCCTTCGACTCCCCTGCCGGGCCTACGGGGGCCGGGCAGGGGAGTCTCGTCTTTGCCGGAAAGAACCTTGATGCTCATCACTCTCGACCACGTCGACACGCTGGCCATCGGCGCCACCCTGCTCGGTTCGGGCGGCGGCGGGGACACCGCCATCGTGTCCGCGATGCTGACGCACGCGCTCACCGAGCACGGCCCCGTCCCCCTGGTCTCCACCACCGACCTGCCCGCCGACGCGCTCGTGGTGCCGGTCGCCGCGACCGGGTCGATCACGCTCATGCTGGAGCGGCCCCCGTCCGGCCCCGAGTTCGCGCACGTCGTCAACATGGTCGGCCACCACCTCGGCCAGACCCCCCGGGCGGTCACCGGGTTCGAGGTAGGCGGCGCCAACGGGCTGTTCGCGGTGGCGGCCGCGGCGTGGACGGGGCTTCCGCTCGTGGACGCCGACGGCATGGGCCGGGCGTTCCCCGGCGTCGACCAGGTCACGTTCAACGCGGGCGGGATCTCCGCTGTCCCTGCCGCGCTCGCCGACCCCTCCGGGAATCATGTGGTGTTGACCGGCGCGGCCACCAACGCGGCCGCCGAACGGCTCTTGCGGGCGACGCTGCCCGCCCTCGGCGGCTGGGCCGCGACCGCCATCTACCCGATGAGTGCCGAGCAGGCCGGCCTGCACGCCATCCGGGGGAGCATCAGCCGGGCGCTCGCTCTCGGCGAGCGCTTCCAGCACGCGCAACGCAACCCCCGAACCCGCATCCAGATGCTCGCCGACCACGAGGCGGGCCTGCTGTTCACCGGGACCGTCGCCGAGATCCTCCGCCACGCCCGCCCGCGTACCGGCGCCACCATCACCATCGCCCACGACAGCGACCCCTACCGGGCGCTGCGCATCGAGGTCGCCGACGAATACCTGCTGGCCATCCAGGACGGCGAGATCGTCGCCCAGGTGCCGGACATCATCGCCGTCCTCGACTACGACACCTGGCAGCCCATCACCGCCGAGCAGATCGGCGTCGGCCGCACCGTCCAGGTGGTGAGGCTCCCCGGGCCCGCCGAGTGGACCACCCGCCAAGCCGCGCCCCTGGTAGCGCCTGCAGCGTTCGGTCTTCGCGACCTCGACGCCGACGCCCTCCTCCACGCCCTGGAAGGCCCGACCGCATGATCACGGCACGAGACCTTCTCAACGAGCCCGCCCTGGCCGAATTCACCATCCGGGGCGGCGCAGCGGGCTTGGACCAGGTGGTGCGTGCCGCCGCCCTGGTCAGCACGAGCTCCGACCTTCCCATGCTGCCCGCCGGCGCGGCCGTCGTGGTCGACCTGGCCGACCGCGCCGGCGTCAGCGCCCAGCACCTGGTCGAGGTGTTCCTCAAGCGGATCCACGCTCGCGCGGCCCGCATCCTGATCGTATTGGGCTACCACGAGACGGTCGCCGCCTCCACCATCCGCCTGGCCAACCAGCTCCAACTGCCGGTGGTCACGGTGCCCCGGACACCTGCCACGTTTTCGGCGCCCGCGCTCACCGCCCGGCTGATGGCCATCGTGCACAGCCCCGAACTGGCCTACGCCCAAGCGATGAAGATCGCCGCGAGGAAACTGGCGGTCGCCGGATCCGTGGACCGCGTCCTGGCCATCGTGGGCGACACGCTCAACGGCAACGCGGCGCTCGTCACCGCCGATGGCCACATCACCGCCGGGACGCTGAGGCGGGCGTCGGCCGAGGCCGCGACCCGATTCCCGAGCGTCACCTCCGAACGCTTCCCGGACCACGCGTGGGCCTCGTGCCCGATCCTGGGCACCGCGCACACGCTGTGGCTGGTGTGCGAGACCCGCCACGGCGGGCCCGCCTGGACCGTCGCCGCGGAGGGCACCGTCCAGATCGCCGCGCACGCCGCGTCGGCCCGGCTGCTGGAGAGCCGCCTGCAGTCCGAGAGGGATCACAGCACCCGGCACAACCTGTTCATCGAGCTGATCCACCTGGACCGGGAAGCGAAGCTGCCCGAGCACCTGATCGAACGCGCCTCCAAGGCGGGCCTACCCTTGGACGGCTGGCACGTCGGCACGCATTTCACCTGGCCAGACGCCACAGGCGATCTCGATCCGGAGGTGCTCGCGGAGATCGCCGTCGCCCTGGCCAACGCGCTCGCCAGCAAAGGCATCGAGAGCCCCCTGTTCACCCGGGCGGACGGCTGGTCATCCTGGCTGACCTTCCCGTCCCGGCCGACTGGCCCGGACGAGGAGCAGCTGCTCGCGCGGGTGCAAGACGCCATCCGCGACTTCAACGCCGCCTACCGTGGCCGCTACTCCCTCGTGGCAGGGGTCGGCGGCCCGGCCACCGGCCCCGGAGCCGTCGCCTTGACCATCTCGCAGGCCCATCAGGCAGCCATCGCCGCGGCGCAGCGTCGGCCCGGGACTGTGGAGTCGATCGGGCGTCTGAACCCGCATCAGATGCTCGCCACCTGGTACGGCAGTCGGGCCTTCCGGGATTACGCCTGCCAGCTGCTCGGCCCGGTCCTCGCGGACCCTCACGCCGACGTGCTGCTGACCACGCTGGCCGCGTTCCTGGCTACGCGCTCGACGCGGGGCGCGGCCAGGAGGCTGCGCCTTCACCGGAACACGATCGGCCAGCATCTGGGCCAGGTGAGGCGGCTTCTGGATAACCCGCTGGACGAAGCGGACTTCGTGCCGTTGTTCCTGGCGTGCCGCGCTCTGGGCTACGGCTCGGATGATGCGGGTCAGGAAGGCGAC
>NZ_JBSFGJ010000615.1:0-4489 GCF_053596515.1 Nonomuraea sp. NPDC001684 | reverse complement strand
GGCTCGCCCTCGGCCCGCTCGCCGGCGGCGGCGTGGGCCTCGCCATCGGCGCCCCCGAGGAGTACGCGGACGGCCCCGGCCGCCAGGACGTCGGCGGCCGGGACGACTCGCCCCTCGGCGCGGTCACCGTCGTCCGCGACGTCACGGCGCGCAGACTGAGCGCGGTACGGCTGCGGCCGCCGCGCGACGACGACGGCAGGCCCTGCGCCGGCTTCGGCGACAGCCTGGTGTACGTCCCCGGCACCGGGCCGGCCGTGTTCTCGCCGCCATGCGGCCGGCTGCGCTTCTACGACCTCGACCTCAAGGTCATCCGCACCGTGACGGCCCTGCGGGCGCCCTGGGACGCCGAGCTGGCCGCCTCCGCCGACGGCCGGGTGGCGGCCCTGGGCGGCGACCACGGCGACCCGGCGTTGCTGCTGCTGTCCCCGAAGGACGGGACGCGGGACCGCCGGCTCACGGGCGACTACCTCGCCGACACGGCGCACCGGGGGATCGCGTTCGGCGGGGGCCGGATCGTGGTCACGATGCAGGGGGCCGCCGACGTGGCCCTCGTCGACCCCGCCACCGGAAAGGCCGACCTCGTCAAGACCGCCACCGGAGACCTCTTCATCAAGGCCGTCGAAGGCTGAGGAACGTCCGTCGCCCGAGGCCGTCGAGGGCTGAGGAGGGCCGGTCGTTGGGCCCTGTACACCAAACCAAGCGCTTGCTACGCTCCGCCCATGACGTCCACCGTGGTGTGGGGTACCGGCAACGTCGGCCGCGCCGCCATCAGGGCCGTGGAGGCCCATCCCGACCTCAGTCTCGCCGCCGTCGTCGTGCACTCCCCCGACAAGGCCGGCCGCGACGCCGGAGAGCTCGCCGGACTCGGCCGCGACCTCGGCGTCACCGCCACGGACGACGCCGCCGCCGTCCTGGCCGCCCGCCCGAGGGCCGTCGTGTACGCCGCCTCCGGCGACCTGCGTCCCGACGACGCCCTGGCCGACGTCCTGCGGGCCGTCCGCGCCGGCGCCGTCGTCGTCACGCCGTCCCTGTACGCCCTCTACGACCACCGCGGCGCGCCGCCCGAGCTGCGGGACCAGGTGCTGGCCGCCGTCGCCGAGGGCGGCGGCTCGCTGTTCGCCTCCGGCATCGATCCCGGCTGGGGCAACGACCTGCTGCCCCTGCTGCTCAGCGGCCTCGGCTCGGTCGTGGACGCCATCCGCTGCCAGGAGATCTTCGACTACTCGGGCTACGACCGTCCGGACGCGGTCCGGTACATGGTCGGCATGGGCCAGCCCATGGACTACGAGCCGCCGATGATCGCGCCGACGGTCCCGTCCATGGTGTGGGGCGGGCAGGTACGGCTGATGGCGCGGGCCCTCGGCGTCACGCTGGAGGAGATCCGCGAGGTCGTGGAGCGGCGTGCGCTCGACCGCACGGTCACCACCGCCGGCATGGGCGACTTCGAGGCCGGCACCCAGGGCGCGGTGCGGTTCGAGGTCCAGGGCGTCGTCGAGGGCGAGCCGCGCATCGTGATCGAGCACGTCACCCGCATCCACCCCGCCTGCGCCCCCGACTGGCCGCTCCTCCCGGACGGCGGCGACGGCGCCCACCGGGTCATCGTCGAGGGCCGCCCGCGCATCGAGGTCACGATCGAGGCCACCGACGAGGGCGGCAGCCGTTCGGCGGGCGGGAACGCCACCGCGGCGGGCCGGCTGGTGAACGCCATCGACTGGCTCGCCGCCGCCCCGCCCGGCCTGTACGACGCGCTCGACGTCCCGCTGCGCCCCGCATCCGGCCGGCTCGGAAGGAAGAACCCGTGATCGTCGACGTTCCCGGCGGCAAGGACCCGATCGCGTACGTCTGGGGCGAGCTGGTCCCCGGCATCGGGACCGCCGCCTCGAAGTTCTCCATGGCCGTCTACGCCCACACCACGCTGGGCCTGCGCGAGTTCGAGGCGGCCCGGCTGCGGATCGCGCAGATCAACGGCTGCGTCTTCTGCCTCGACTGGCGCACCGAGCGCGACGGCGTCAAGGTCGAGGACGGCTTCGCCGACGCGGTCGCGGACTGGCGCGCCACGGACGCCTTCGACGCGCGCACCCGGCTCGCCGCCGAGTACGCCGAGCGCTACGCCCTGGACCACCACGGGCTCGACGAGGAGTTCTGGTCCCGGATGACCGAGCACTACAGCCAGAACGAGATCGTGGAACTGAGCATGAGCATCGGTTCCTGGTGGGCCTTCGGCCGGCTCAACCACGTGCTGGGCCTGGACACGGCCTGCATGCTGACCGGCGGCCCGGCACCCTCCGTCAGACCGACCGAGTCCGCGTCAGACCGACCGAGCGAGGGCACGTGACATGAACACCAGCCGCCGCACCTTCATCGCCGGAACCGCCTCCCTTCTGGGCGCCGCCGCACTGCCCGGCCGCGCCGCCGCCGCCGTCGCCACCGCTGCCACCGCCGCCGCCGACGGGCCGATCGCCGACGGCGCCCGCGTGCCCGTCCTGGTGATCGGCACCGGGTACGGCGGCTCGGTGGCCGCCCTGCGCCTGGCCCAGGCGGGCGTCGAGGTGCACATGATCGAGATGGGCATGGCCTGGGACACGCCCGGCTCGGACGGCAAGATCTTCTGCAACACGCGCGAGCCCGACTATCGCTCGTACTGGCTGCGCACCAGGACCAAGGCGCCGCTCAACTACTTCCTCGGCTTCCCCATCGACCGGGACATCCCCCGCTACACCGGCATCCTGGACGCCGAGGAGTTCGCCGGCATCACGGTCTACCAGGGCCGCGGGGTCGGCGGCGGCTCGCTGGTCAACGGCGGCATGGCCGTCACGCCCAAGCGGGAGAACTTCGCCGCCGTGCTCCCGTCGGTCGACGCCGACGAGATGTACGGCGTCTACTACCCGCGCGCCAACTCCGGCCTCGGCGTCGGCCTGGTGGACCCGGCCTGGTTCGACACCACCGCGTGCTACCAGTACGCCCGCGTCGGCCGCAAGCACGCCCAGCGCTCCGGCTTCCCGTTCACGTTCGTCCCCGACGTGTACGACTGGGACTACATGAAGCAGGAGGCGGCCGGCACGGCCACCCAGTCGGCGCTGGCCGGCGAGATCCTCTACGGCAACAACCACGGCAAGAAGTCCCTGCAGAAGACCTATCTGGCGCGGGCCCGCGCCACGGGCAGGGTGACGATCTCGCCGCTGCACCAGGTCACCTCGGTCGCCCCGGCGGCGGGCGGCGGCTACACCGTCCGGATCGACCAGCTCGCCACCGACGGCTCGGTCACCGCCGCCAAGACCGTCACGGCCGCCCGGGTGTTCTTCGCCGCGGGCAGCGTCGGCACGAGCAAGCTGCTGGTCAGGCTGAAGGCCACCGGCGCGCTGCCCGGGCTGGACGACGAGGTCGGCAAGGGCTGGGGAGACAACGGCAACGTCATGTGCGGCCGGGCCAACCACCTGTGGGACCCGACCGGCAAGCTGCAGTCGGCCATCCCGTGCGCGGGCATCGACAACTGGACGGCCGGCGGCGCGTTCGCCGAGGTGGCGCCGCTGCCGACCGGGATCGAGACGTACGCCTCGTTCTACCTGTCGATCACCAACACCCCGCGCCGCGCGGAGTTCTCCTGGAACGCCGCGACCGGCAAGGTGGACCTGAGCTGGCAGACCGCCTGGAAGCAGACGTCCATCGACATGGCGAAAACGATCTTCGACAAGATCAACGCCAAGGAGGGCACGATCTACCGCACCGACCTGTTCGGCGTGTACAAGATCTGGGGCGACCACCTCACCTACCACCCGCTCGGCGGCGCGGTGCTGAACCGGGCCACCGACAACTACGGCCGCCTGACCGGCTACCCCGGCCTGTACGTCATCGACGGCTCGCTGATCCCCGGCAACACCACGGTGAACCCGTTCGTCACCATAACGGCGCTGGCCGAGCGGAACATCGAGAAGATCATCGCCACCGACCTTTAGCGCAGGGTTTGCCGAAACGGCAACGGAGTTCGCGCGCCGCGGCACGGGCCGCGCATGATCCTGGTGACAGGCCAGGACTCACATGCGTGGAGGAACGATGTCGCAGCTCACCCCGGTCGCCGAGGGCGTCCACCGCCTGGTGCCCTCCCCCGCCGGCCGGGTCCATCTCGTGGAGGCGGGGCAGGGGCCGCTGGTGCTGCTGGTGCACGGATTCCCCGAGTCCTGGTACTCCTGGCGGCACCAGCTCCCGGCGCTGGCCGCCGCCGGGTACCGGGCGGTGGCGGTGGACGTGCGCGGCTACGGCCGCTCGTCCAAGCCGGCGGACGTGGCCGCGTACCGGATGACCGAGCTGGTCGAGGACGCCGTGGCGGTGGTGCGGGCGCTGGGCGAGCGGACCGCGGTGATCGTCGGCCACGACTGGGGCTCCTCGATCGCCGCCCACAGCGCCCTGCTGCGGCCGGACGTCTTCCGCGCGGTCGCCATGCTCAGCGTGCCGTACACGCCGCGCGGCGGGCCGCGTCCCACCGAGGCGTTCG
>NZ_JBSFGJ010000614.1:0-4489 GCF_053596515.1 Nonomuraea sp. NPDC001684 | reverse complement strand
CTGGGGACGGGCGCGGCCGGCGTGCAGCTCACGCTGACCGCGTTCCTCACCGGGCTGGCGCTGGGGCAGCTCGTCATCGGGCCGCTGTCCGACCGGTTCGGCCGCCGCCGGCCGATCCTGCTGGCCACCGCCGCGGCCCTGGCCGCCTGCGTCCTGTGCGCGCTGGCGCCGGACATCCGGACGCTCGTCGCCCTGCGTTTCGTGCACGGGTTCGCCGGGTCGGCGGGCATCGTCATCGGCCGCGCGGTGGCGGCCGACCTGACGTCCGGCCGGGCGGCGGCGCGGATCTTCTCGCTGCTGGCCTCGGTGGTCGGCGTCGCGCCCGTCGTGGCCCCGCTGATCGGCGGCGCGCTGTCGCCCGCCGGGTGGCGCGCGGAGTTCTGGGTGATGGCCGGGATCTCGGCGGTGATGCTGCTCGGTTCGGCGCTCGTCGTGCCCGAGACGCTGCCGCCCGGACGCCGGCACGCGGGCGGCCTGGCCGCCACCGGGCGGACCGTGCGGCGGCTGTTCGCCGACCGGGGCTATCTCGGTTACGCCTTCTCCTTCGCCTTCGGCTTCGCGGGGCTGATGGGGTACATCTCGGCCTCGCCCTTCGTCGTGCAGAACGTCCTGGGCCTGTCCACCCCCGCCTACACCGTGACGTTCGCGGCCAACGCGCTGGGCATGACGCTGACCGGCCTGGCCGCGGCGCGCCTGGTGCGCCGGTTCAGCCCGGAGGGGCTGCTGCGGACCGGGCAGGGGGTCGTGCTGGGGCTGTCGGCCGTGCTGCTGGTGCTGCTGGGGGCGGGGGTGGCCGCGGTGGTGGTGCTGCCGGTGCTGTTCGCGCTGGTCAGCTCGTTCACGCTGATCATGGGGAACGCGGCGGCGCTGACGGTGGGGCGGGCGCCGTACGCGACCGGCACGGCGGCGGCCGTGATGGGCGCGTTGCAGTTCGCGCTCGGGGCGCTGGTCTCGCCGCTGGTCGGCCTGGGCGGCGCGGACACCGGGCTGCCGATGGGCGTCACGCTGGTCGTCAGCGCGCTGCTCGGCATCGGCGCCCGCCTGCTGACCCGGGGCCTGCCCGAGACCGGCCCCACCACCGCCGAGGCCCCCGCCCGCGGCTGAGCCCCGTCCGGTGGTGTCTTCCGGGCCTGGGTTCAGGGGGCCGGGTGGGTGCGCAGGGCCGTGTCGAGCCAGTCGAAGGCCGGGGCCGACGGGGCCGGGGGCGGCCAGGCGTTGATCACGGCGAGCAGGCGGAGGTAGCGCTCCCTGCGGGGGTCGTTCGCCGCCGTCAGCCTGGCCAGCAGTCGCAGCCGGAGGCCGGCGTCGTCGGGACGGCCCAGGAGGCGTGCGTACTCGCCGGCGACCGCCGCCACGACCGGCGCGGACTCGGGCGCGGCGGGATCCACGCCCACCGCCAGCGCCTTCCCCGCCGCCCACACGCCCACCGACACGGCGTCCCGCGGCACCCCTTCCCCACGGCCCGCGGCACGGTCGGTGGCGTGGTCGGTGGTCAGGTCGTGCAGCCTCGCGCGGAAGGACGGGTCCGCCATCAGTTCGGCCAGTTCCAGCCACGCCTCCACCTGCTCCGGCTCGGCGTCGTCCGGCAGTTCGGGGGTCAGCGAGACCCGCATCCCCGCCAGTCCCGGCCCGGCGTCCGGGACGGCGGCGTCCAGGAAGTCGCCGACCAGGCGGCGGCGTTCGTCCTCCGACAGTCCTGCGAGTCTGTGCATGAGCTCCATCTCCTCGGGCCCCGAGCCGCGCCGGGCCACCGCCGTCAGCACCGCGCGCCGCATCCGCAGCGTGCGGATCCGCACCGCCAGGGCCTCGGCGTGCGCCGCCGCGACCTGCGCGAGCGTCAGCTCCCGATCCACGACCTTGCGGACCGTGACCAGGTCGACTCCGAGGTCGCGCAGCGTGCGGACGAGGTCGAGGCGGGCCGCGGCGGCGGCGTCGTAGAGGCGGTAGCCGGCCGGGCTGCGTTCCACCGGCGGCACGATCCCGCGGTCGGAGTAGAACCTGATGGTCCTGACCGGCAGTCCGGTCCGCCGCGCCAGGTCGCCGATCGTGTAGAGGGTGCCGCCGTCCATGGCTCCACCTTGGCGTCTCCCCCTGGTGGAGACTCAAGCGCCTCCCTCGTCGCGCGGCTCCGGCCGATGACCGTGGTGTCAAGCCTCGGATCGTGACCGGCGTGATCGTAAGGTGGGACTGACCACCGGGGAGCGGTCCTGGACGTCGCCGCGCGCCTGGGTGCCCTCACTTCGACGGCTCGGGAGAAGTCATGGCTGAAGAGCACCCCCATTCCTACGGCGCCCACGACGCGGCCACCGTGTCGGCCGCCTACCGCAACGCGCTCGACGTGATCGCCGCCGTGGAGCCCGGCGTGGCCGGCGCGATCCGCGCCGAGCTGGCCGACCAGCGCGCCTCGCTGAAGCTCATCGCGAGCGAGAACTACGCCTCCCCGGCCGTCCTGCTCACGATGGGCACGTGGCTGTCCGACAAGTACGCGGAAGGCACGATCGGCCACCGCTTCTACGCCGGTTGCCAGAACATCGACACCGTCGAGCAGCTGGCGGCCGACCACGCCAAGGCCCTGTTCGGCGCCGAGCACGCCTACGTCCAGCCCCATTCGGGCATCGACGCCAACCTGGTGGCGTTCTGGGGCATTCTGGCCCACCGGGTCGAGGCCCCGGCCCTGGCCGCCGCCGGCGCGCGGCACGTCAACGACCTGTCGGAGGACGACTGGGAGACCCTGCGCAAGGCCCTGGGCGACCAGCGGGCCCTCGGCATGTCGCTGGACGCGGGCGGTCACCTGACCCACGGCTTCCGTCCCAACATCTCGGGCAAGATGTTCCACCAGCGCTCCTACGGCACCGACCCGGAGAGCGGCCTGCTCGACTACGACGCGCTGCGCGCGACCGCCCGCGAGTTCCGCCCGCTGGTGCTGATCGCCGGGTACTCGGCCTACCCGCGGCGCATCGACTTCGCCCGCATGCGGGAGATCGCCGACGAGGTGGGCGCGGTCCTGATGGTGGACATGGCGCACTTCGCCGGGCTGGTCGCGGGCAAGGTGTTCACCGGCGTGCACGACCCGGTGCCGTACGCGCACGTCACGACGACCACCACGCACAAGTCGCTGCGCGGGCCGCGCGGCGGCCTGGTGCTGTGCCAACGGGAGTACGCCGACTCGATCGACCGGGGCTGCCCGATGGTGCTGGGCGGCCCGCTCGGCAACGTGATGGCGGCCAAGGCCGTCGCCCTGGCCGAGGCGCGGCAGTCCGAGTTCGCCGACTACGCGCGGGCGGTGGCCGGCAACGCGGTCGCCCTGGCCGAGGGCCTGGCGCGGCGCGGCGTACGGCTGGTCACCGGCGGCACCGACAACCACCTGGTGCTGCTCGACGTGTCCACGTACGGGCTGACCGGCCGGCAGGCGGAGTCGGCGCTGCTCGACGCCGGGATCGTCACCAACCGCAACGCGATCCCGCGCGACCCCAACGGTGCCTGGTACACCTCGGGCATCCGGGTCGGCACCCCGGCGCTCACCTCGCGCGGGTTCGGCACGCCGGAGTTCGACCAGGTCGCCGAGCTGATCGTCGGCGTGCTGACCGACACCACGCCGTCGGCCACCTCCAAGGCGAAGTACGACCTGCCGCAGAGCACCGCCGAGAAGACCCGCGCCGCGGCGGCCGAGCTGCTGGCCGCCCACCCGCTCTACCCGGGCCTCGACCTGGGCTGACCCACCGGCCGCCCACCCCGCTCACTCCGGCCCGCTCACTCCTGGCCGCGACGGGCCCGTCCCGCGAAGTAGGCGGCCGCCGCCCGGGTGTGGGCGGGGAACGCCAGCTCGGCGGGCCCGTCGATGACCAGCCACTCGCTCGTCTCGTCCGTGGCCTCCATCGGCGGCAGCGCGGACGCGGTGACGCGCGGGCCGAGCCCGAAGATCAGCACGGTTCCGTCCGGGGCGCTGACCACGTCGAAGAGCGTGACGTCGGCGGCCTCGGCCACCACGCCCGTCTCCTCGCGCAGCTCGCGCACGGCCGCCTGCTGCCAGGACTCCCCCAGGTCGATGAACCCGCCGGGGAGGGCGAGCCGACCGCGGCGCGGCTCGACGTCCCGGCGTACGACGAGCAGGCCGTCGTCGACGGGCAGCAGCGTCACCGCGACCGGCAGCGGGTTGAGGTAGCTGGTGTTCCCGCAGGCCGCGCAGGTGCGGGGCCAGGGCTGGCCGGGGGCGAAGGCGGCGCCGCAGAAGGAGCAGTACGCGTTCCTGATCACGCCGCGATCCTAGAGCCCGGCCCGGCGACCGGGCCGGCTGGACGACGGTGCCATGGGGTCAGCCCGCGACCGAGCGGTCCGCGCGGCTGACCAGGGGATTGCCGCGGTGGGGTTGCCAGGCGGCGCGCAGGCCGCGCAGCTCCTCCCGGACCCGGGCCGAGGAGATCAGCCGGATGTCGTCGCTCAGGTCGAGAACGGTGGCCGCCGCCTGGTCCACCTCCCCCGCGCGGAGAAG
>NZ_JBSFGJ010000613.1:0-4502 GCF_053596515.1 Nonomuraea sp. NPDC001684 | reverse complement strand
ACGAACACGCTGGAGAAGGCCATCGCGGCCCCCGCGATCATCGGGTTGAGCAGGCCGAGCGCGGCCAGCGGCAGGGCGGCCACGTTGTAGGCGAAGGCCCAGAACAGGTTGCCCTTGATGGTGCCGAGCGTCCGGCGGGAGAGTCTGATCGCGTCGGCGGCCACCAGCAGGTCGCCTCTGACCAGGGTGAGGTCCGACGCCTCGATGGCGGCGTCCGTGCCGGTGCCCATGGCCAGGCCCAGGTCGGCCTGGGCGAGCGCGGCCGCGTCGTTGACGCCGTCGCCGGCCATCGCCACGACCTTGCCCTCCGACTGCAGCCGCTTGACCACGTCCACCTTGTCGGCGGGCAGCACCTCGGCGATCACCTCGTCGATGCCGACCTCGTCCGCGACCTGCCGGGCGACGGCCTCGTTGTCGCCGGTCAGCAGCACCGGGGTGAGGCCCAGCGCGCGCAGCCTGGCGATGGCCTCCGCACTGGTCTCCTTGACCACGTCCGACACCACCAGCAGCGCCCTGGCCTTGCCGTCCCAGCCGGCCGCGACCACCGTGCGGCCCTTGGCCTGCTCCTCCTCAAGGGTGGCCGCCAGGTCGGCGGGCAGGTGCTGCGACCACTCGGCCAGCAGCCTCGGCCGGCCGACCAGGACCGCGTGCCCGTCCACGATGCCCTGCACGCCGAGCCCCTCGACGTTGGCGAAGTCCTCCACGGTCGCGTCGGACTTCGCCTCCCTGGCGATGGCCTGGGCGATCGGGTGCTCGGAGGCGTGCTCGATGGCGCCGGCCAGCCGCAGCACCTCCTCGCGGCTCTCGCCCTCGGCCAGGTGCACGTCGACCAGCGTCATCCTGCCCTCGGTGACCGTGCCGGTCTTGTCCAGGATGATGGTGTCGATGCGGCGGGTGGACTCCAGCACCTCCGGCCCCTTGATCAGGATGCCGAGCTGTGCGCCCCGGCCGGTGCCGACCAGCAACGCCGTGGGCGTGGCCAGGCCGAGCGCGCACGGGCAGGCGATGATCAGCACGGCCACCGCCGCGGTGAACGCGGCCCCCGCGCCGTTGCCGGTGCCGAGCCAGAAGCCCAGCGTGCCCACCGCCAGCGCGATCACGATCGGCACGAAGATGCCCGACACGCGGTCGGCCAGCCGCTGCACCTCGGCCTTGCCCGTCTGGGCCTCCTCCACCAGCTTGGCCATCTGGGCGAGCTGCGTGTCCGCGCCGACCCGGGTGGCCCGCACCACCAGCCGGCCGCCCGCGTTCACCGTCGCGCCGGTGACGGCGTCGCCGGGACGCACCTCGACGGGCACGGACTCACCGGTCAGCATCGAGGCGTCGACCGCGGAGGTGCCCTCCTCGATCACGCCGTCGGTCGCGATCTTCTCGCCCGGCCGCACGACGAACGTGTCGCCCGCCTTGAGCTGCTCGACCGGCACCCGCCGTCCGTCGGCCAGCTCGACGTCCTTGGCGCCCAGCTCCATCAGGGCCCGCAGCGCGGCCCCCGCCCGCCGCTTGGAACGCGACTCGAAGTAGCGTCCGGCCAGGATGAACGCGGTCACCCCCGCCGCGGCCTCCAGGTAGATGTTGCCCGAGCCGTCGGTGCGCTCGATGGTCAGCTCGAACGGGTGCGTCATGCCCGGCGTGCCGGCCGTGCCGAAGAACAGCGCCCACAGCGACCAGCCGAGGGCGGCCAGCGTGCCGATGGAGATCAGCGTGTCCATGGTGGCGGCGCCGTGGCGCAGGTTCGTCCAGGCGGCCTTGTGGAAGGGCCAGCCGGCGTAGACCACGACCGGCGCGGCCAGCACCAGCGACAACCACTGCCAGTTCGTGAACTGCAGCGCCGGGACCATCGCCATCGCGATCACCGGCACGCTCAGCGTGACGGCGGCGATCAGCCGGTCGCGCAGCGGACGCAGCTCGTCGGCGGGCTCGGCCTGCCCGGCCTGCTCTTCCCGCTCCTTGGCGACCGGGAGCGCGGCGGTGTACCCGGCCTTCTCCACCTCGCTGATCAGCGTCTGGGGGTCGAGCCCGTCGGGAAAGGTGACCTTCGCCTTCTCCGTCGCGTAGTTGACCGTCGCGGTCACGCCCTCAAGCTTGTTCAGCTTGCGCTCGATGCGGTTGGCGCAGGACGCGCACGTCATTCCGCCGATCGCGAGCTCGACGGCCTTTTCCTCGGTGAGGGAAGACATCACCTCTCCTTTCTCGATGTCTCGGTGTTCAGTGGCCGTGGGGGGCCGACGGTTCCGCGGCGGTCGCGTCGCCCTGCGTGGCGCGCACGGTGAAGTCCGCGGTGCGGACCTCGTCCCCGTGCTTGAAGTCGAGGAACAGCCGGTAGTCGCCGATGCTCGGCACCTCGGCGTAGAAGGTGATCTGCGGACCGGCCTTCTCGCCCTGCTCGGGGTGCACGTGCAGGTAGGCCAGGTCACCGGCGCGGAGGGCGACCAGGTGGCCGTACGCGCCCAGGTAGGGCTGCAGGTCGGTGACCGGTTCGCCGTCTTTGCTCACCGAGAGGGTGAGCTTGCTCGCCCGCCCGGGGACCAGGTCTCCGTCGAGGCTCACAGTGTAGTCGCCGACCTTCGAGGAGCGGCTCGCCTCGGGCAGCGGCTTCGGCCGGTAGTCGCCGGCGGCCTGCAGGTCCGTGCCGAGCGTCAGCTTCTCACCGCCGGTCGGGTTCCCACCGCCGGTCGGGGCGAAGTCGGCGAAGGCCCGGTACGGCCCCGCCGCCGGCAGCGTCAGCCCGACCGACCAGATGCCGTCGGGGGTCATCTCCGGATGCAGGTGGAGGAAGGTCGTCAGGTCGCGGGAGACCACGATGAAGTGCAGCTTCTTGTCGTGCTCCACCTGGTAGTCGGTCACCGGGCGGCCGTCCGGGCCGGTGACCGCGAAGCGGAAGTCGGTGGCCTTGCCGGTCTCGATCGGGGTCAGCGGGTTGAGGGTGTATCCGTTCTGCGACACTTGCAGCCCCCCGGGGGTGTCACTGGACGCCTGCTCCGGCGTCCCGCGCTCCTGGCTCTTCTCGCTCTTCTGCCCTTCGTGGCCCTCTTGCCCTTCGCCGGCCTCCTGGCCCTTCAGGGCGTCTTGGCCCTCGTGGGCCTGCTGGCTCTTCGCCATGGCGGTGTGGCTCTGTGTCGGCGGGTCCTGGGCCACCGGGCCGACCGCCCGGCCCACGCCCAGGGCCCCGCCGAAGACGACGGCGAGCCCCAGGGCGTAGGAGCCGAGCTTGGCGGCGGTGTTCATGACTGCCCGACCAGCTCGTATCCGGCTTCCTCGACCGCGGAGGCGATCTGGGACTCCTCGACCTGGCTCTCGCTGGTCACGGTGAGCCGCCCGCTGGCCAGGTCGACCTCGACGCCGGTGACGCCGGCCACGCCGCCGACCTCCTCCTTCACCGAGCTCACGCAGTGGCCGCAGGTCATGCCCTTGACGGTGTAGGTGGCGGTGCTCATTACGGTCTCCTTCAACGCGGTTCCGGTTCCTGCCGAATACTCTAACACGGTACCCCCCCAGGGTATTCCGGAGGGCATGAGATTCAGCTCACGGTTTCGCGTACGGACCGCTGGCGCCTCAACGGGGCGGCGAGCGTCGCGCGGCGACCGGCCACCACCGCGGTGCCCGGACAGGCGGCCCGGAAACCGCGGTGGTCGTTTCCGAAGAGCACCCCGAGCAGAGGAATCGCGGCGGGGGCGATGAGCGCGCCGCCGACACCCTGCACCGTGCGCCCGGCGATCCCGCCCAGGCCGTCCCCGCCGCGGTGGCGATCACTGGCCCGCCGATCGGCGCCACCCATCCGGGGACGAACGCCCTATACGCCCCGAACAGCTCGGACGACCTCGTACAGCGGGCCCCCGCCGCCGGCCGAGAAGCCGAGACCGCGCTGCGTCTCCGGCATCGCGACGGACGCTTTCGCGATCACCATGAACTGGGCGGCGGCGGGAACGTAAGATACGGGCAGGGGTATGCCGCGCGCGCGGGACGTCCGGATATTTGGCATGATCGGGATGTTGTCCGAAGTGATTGGCAGGTTGCCCAGGACGGGATGGAGACAGGCCGGGGTCGAAGGGATGATCCAGGCCGAGCTGAAGGCTCGTTCTACGCACAAGCCGCACATCAGGTTCGTGCGCAACACAAGGAGCGCAGCCATCCCTTGCTAGGCTGCATGTCAACCGTTGGGTCTCACCCCGGCAGGTGAGACCGTCGAAGAAGTGGGGTCACACCGTGAAGAAGCTGCTCGTTCTGGCGCTGGTCGCCCTTGGGGGATTGCTGATCTGGCGTAAGGTGCAGGCTGACCGCGCCGAGCTCGATCTCTGGACCGAGGCGACCGGCAGCGAGAACTAACCGACCGGCGAGGCGATGAGTGACGTCGTCCCCATCGAGCTGGCGTGCCTGGACCTGGCAGGCACCACAGTCGGTGACATCGCTCTTCCACGGCGACCCCGGCTCGCTCTGGCGGCACGTGCTGCGGCGCCAGCCGGGCGAGCTGGCCTTCGTGGCGACCTGCCCCGACGACCCCACGA
>NZ_JBSFGJ010000612.1:0-4508 GCF_053596515.1 Nonomuraea sp. NPDC001684 | reverse complement strand
CCTTGGCCTCGGGGTCGAGCAGGCGCAGCCGGGTCAGGTGCTCCCGGGCGCGGGCGGTCAGCGCGGTGGTGACTCCCATGGCCGCGGCCGCGTCGGTGAGGGACTCGGCGCGCTCCAGCATGCGGGCGTAGATCGCCCTGCTGAGCTGGTCGTCGTCCTCGTACGGCACGCGGCCGCTCCTCTCGTCCCGTCTTCGACGCGGCGATGGCGATGACCGCTCTGCTTCAACGATGCTCCATAGTAGTGATGCTCCTGATTGTAGGAGTTCGGGGCATGTGACGCCGAAGGGGCCGGCTGCCGCTCCTCCAGCCGGGTCAGTTCCTGCGGATGCGCCAGACCTGCTCAGGGGCGTTGCCCCCGTAGCAGCGCCACTGGATGGCGATGGCTCCCTTGACCTTGCTGCCCTCGCCGATCGCCAGGCATCGGCCCGAGGCCAGATTCCTGATTCGCGCGGCCTTCGTCCGCCAGACCTGCTCCGGCGCCTTGCCCCGGTAACACGGCCACTGAATGGCCCGCTTGCCTTCCCTGGTGGTTCCATGGGCGATCGCCATGCATTGCCCGGACACCGCGTTCCGGAAATTCACGCCGCCCTCGGAATCCTTGACGACGTACCAGCGCTGGCGCCTGGAACCGTCGCAGGGCCACTGGGTGATCGGGGCGCCGTTCTTCCTCACTTCGGTCGCGGCCACGGTGAGACACTGGCCGGACGCGCCGTTGACGAGCTTCACCCCCTTCACGGACGCGGCGTGAGCGGGAGAGGGAAGCAGAACGGCTCCCGCGACGACAGTTAGCGCTAACGCGCGAAGACGAGACATGTCATCCTCCATCTTCTTGATCAAGAATGAGGGAGACAGTTTAGTGCGATCATCCTGAGCCTGCCGAGCGATTATTCGCGTCCCGACCAGGGCGCGAAGCCGCGCTTCGCCGCCGAGCCGGAGGACAGGCAACAGCGCGGCGGCGCCTTCGCCGGGCCGGTCAGGACGTCTCCTGCCGGGCCTGGTTCGCCTTCGCGTTGGACTGCCGCATCAGCAGATCGGTCGCCAGTTCCACCTCCACCTCGACCCGTCGCAACGCCCGCAGCGCGTCGCCCAGGTCGGTGAGGTCTTCGCCCAGGGCCGCGGCGGCGTCCCGTACGGGGCGGAGAACGTCGGGGATGCTCTGGCGGTGCTCGTCCATGATGTGACGGTATGACACCGGTGGCCGGGTCGTCACCAGCGACCTCGGCCCCGGTCGTCAGCGCATCGCGCTCAGGGCGCGTTCGATCCTCTCGCTCGGAAAGGGCGTCGTCCTGCTGGTGCCCCACAGGTGCCAGTGGAAGTCGTTCACGGCCGCCGCCACGGGAGCGTACCGGCGGATCATCGCGGCCACGGCCGGGGGCGCGCCGGCGGGGTCCGCGCCCTCGGCGCACGCGCGGATGTACGCGTTGCGCTCCTCGACGGCGCCGTTCGGCGCCTGCACCCCGCAGACGTCGATGACCAGCCAGTTGACCAGCCGCGCCAGCGCGTACGCGGTGTCGTGGGTGCGGTTGCGCTCCAGGAACTCGATCTCCGGTTTGGCCAGGTCGAACCGGGAGGAGGTCGCCAGCCCCAGGTCGGCGAGGTAGAGGCGTTCGCCGTCGGTCAGGATGTTGCCGAAGTGGCCGTCGAAGTGCATCAGCTGCCGGCCGTTCATGAACGCCACGTCGCGCGGCAGGCACGACTCCAGCATGACGGCCGCCGTCGTCGCCGCCTCCTGGCCGGCGGCGACCTGGGCGGCGAGCCAGTGGTTCAGGTCGTGGGGGATGAACTCCTGGAACAGCACGATGCCGGCCGAGGCGCGGGCGAGGGCGTGCAGGCGCTCCCGTACCGCGGGCGACCCGTCCCAATACTCCACGGCCGCCTCGACGTCGGCGTGCTCGGCGGCCGGCGGCGGCGCGCCCGGCAGCACCCGCCAGTGGTACAGCAGCGGGAAGGCGGCGCTGTGCCCGGCCAGCACCCAGCCGGTCGTCATGGCGGCGGCGGCGAGCTCCCGCCACGCGCCGAAGCCGGGCGTGCCGATGGCGGCGACCCCGTACTGACAGAACGGCGGCAGCCCGAACAGGTTCGCGGTGGACATCACGTTGGACGGCCGGCGTTCCAGGTCGGTCAGCGGGATGCGCTTGGCGAAGACCGGCACGCCCTCGACGTCCAGCAGCACCGACGTGCCGCCGATGCCCGCGCCCAGAACCCGCGCCTGCTCCAGAGCCTGGCCGAGCTGCCGGTCGCTGTGCAACGCCAGCGCGCTCGCGACGTCGCCGTATCTTCGGGTCCGCTCGCCCCGGGACATGTCCATGCGCGTGTCTGGCAGTTCCACCGCCGGTCCCCCTTGATCGACTTCGTGGGGCAGACCCTACCCGGCGGAGGACGGCCGCGCGGTGCCGGATCCGGGGCGTCGCTCCCGGTGGCTGGCCAGCAGCTGCCCGCCGACGTCGACATAGCCGGCGAACAACCCGATCACGTCCTGCAGCCGTTCCTGCGCGGGCCCGGCGTTCACCAGGGCCTCGCCCTCGCGCAGGGCGGCGATCAGGGTCCTGGCCCGTGCCTGGCTGGCCTCCAGCAGCGACTCGATCCCCCCGGTGGCCTCCACCAGGAGCCGCCGGCTGCCGGGCTGCGGGATCACCTTGGCCAGCCCCCAGGAGTCGAGCTGCCGTACCGCGGTGCTCACCGCCCCCTTGCTCAGCTCCAGCTCGGCGGCGATGGTGTCGAGCGAGATCGGCTCCTCGGCGAGGAGCAGCAGCCCGTAGACGCGCCCGGTCGCGTGCGGCAGGTTCCACGAGGCCAGCAGGTCGCCCACCGAGGTGACGAACGTGTGCCGCGCGCTCATCGCCGCGCCCGCCCCGGCGCCGGGAGCGTGCACAGGAACGCCTCGATCGCCTCGTTGACCGCCTGCGGGTCGTCCTGGTTGGCGATGTGGCCCGCCCCGGGGACGACGACCTCCTCGACGCCTTCGGCGCGGGCCCAGCCGGGCATGGCCGAGGCGATGTCGCCGGTGGTGTCCCGCTCGCCGCGGATCAGGCACAGGGGCACCGGCGTGCGGTAGCCGGGGTCGGGGGAGAGGAACTCGACGGTGGCCCGCCACACCTGCACGAACTCCTTCTTCGGCACCTGGCCGAAGGCCCGCCGGGCGTCGTCCCTGGCGGCCCGGGTGGTCGCGGAGGCGTCGGCCATCAGCCGCGGAAGCCTTCTGGCGGGGATCATCATCAGCATCGGCGCGGCCGCCCTCAGCAGCAGGCGGTCCCGAAAGGACAACGACGCCGCGTTCGGCGTGGCGCCGATCACGACCAGGGCGCGGGCGAGGCCGGGATGCCGCCGCACGACGGCCTGGCTGAGGTTGCCGCCGAGGGACTGCCCCACGAGCACCGGCCGGTCCAGCGCCAGGTGCTCGACCAGCGCGCACAGGTCGGCGATCGCCTGCTCGGCGGTGAAGCGCCCGCCGGCCGGGCGGGACAGGCCGTGGCCGCGCAGGTCCCAGGTGACCACGCGGTACCCTCGGGCCCGCAGGTGGCGGGCCTGGGCGTCGAACATCACGTGGTCGGCCCCGGCGCCGTGCGAGAACACCACCGGCACGCCGCCGCCCCCGCTGTCGGCGTAACGCAGGTCGCAGCCCCGCAGGGAGAGGACGGACGGTAGATTCACCATATTCTGAATATAGCGAACGTCAGGCGGGGCGGGCGACGTACAGGATGCGGTCGTGGGCCTCCTCGTCGGCCGGGTCGCGCACCGAGGTGCCCACCAGACCGTGCGCGGCCACCACGCGCAGCCCGGCCAGCTCGGCGGCCCGGCGTACCGTGCGGTCGGAGTGGTGGCGCTGCACGTGCCGCATCGACAGCCGCTGCCAGCCCGCGCCGGCCCGTTCGAACAGGTCGAACTGGCTGATCACGATCTCGTCGGCCTCGATCCGCGGCGAGTGCGCGAACCAGGCCACGTACCGGTCACCGCGGTCGGCGACCACCGGGACGCCGAACGTGCGCCGGTAGTAGCCGATGGTGTTCAGGTCGAAGACCACCAGCCCGCCCGGGGCGAGCCGGTCACGCGCCGCCGCCAGCGCCTGCCGCAGCCGGCCGGCGCTCGTCAGGTACGTCAGGGGCACGTCCACGCAGGCGACCACGTCGAAGCCGGACAGTTCCGGCGGAGGGCGCAGGAGTGATCCGACCAGGAACGGGATGCCGTCGGCGCCCGGCCGCCGCCGCGCGGCCGCCACCATCGCCGGGGACAGGTCGTAGCCGGTCACCGCGAATCCCCGCTTGCTGAAGGCCGTGCTGCTGCGGCCGGTGCCGCAACCGGCGTCCAGCAGCCGCCGCCCCCCGTTGCCGTGCCGCTGCACCGCCTCGGCGAAGCGGTCCACCAGCGCCTCGGTGTCCATCTGCGCGTTCAGCTCGTCGTAGCGGGCGGCGACGCCTTCGTAGGCCGCCAGGGTCTCCTCGACATGCGACATGCGTGCCTCCTGAACGGCCGGCGGGCCGGGTGACCGCGCCGGGCCCTCGGCCCGGC
>NZ_JBSFGJ010000611.1:0-4513 GCF_053596515.1 Nonomuraea sp. NPDC001684 | reverse complement strand
CGTCGCGCTCGGTGTCGTCGACCTTGACCCCGGCCTCCCGCAGCATGTGGACGGTCATCTCGATGTGCGGCTGGGAGGGCACCGGCGGGCCGACGACCTGCCAGGGCGTGCGCAACGCGCTCGGCGTCACCTCCTGCGACCAGATCGACGCCGGCGGCATGGGCTTCCTCGTGCTGCTGCCGCTGATGCCGCTGCACGCCACGAAGACCGAGCGCATCCTAGACGCCCTGCAGACCGCCGTCGACACCCACCGCATCGCCCTGATGGTGGAGTGGAACCTGGTCAGCCCGCACATGGCCAACGCCGTCATCCAGATCTTCTTCGACCGGGCCGACGCCGACGCCGCCCACCGCGCCCACCAGCTGCGCAACGACGCGAGCTGCCTGCTGCGCGGCAACGGCTGCGCCATCTACCGCTCCGACATCGACCACGCCGCCGCCGACGTCTGGTCCGAGACCAGCACCGCCAGCCTCGGCATGCTCCACCGGCTCAAGACCGCTCTCGACCCGGACGGCCTGCTCTCTCCCGGCCGTTACGGCGCCTGACCCCCGAACCACCCCGCGCCGGTCGCACCCACCGCAGTGTGCCGGCCGGCGGGGAACCTGAGGCTTTCTTGCGAGGAGGACCGAGTGCGTGAGACACCAGTGGCCGTCAGAGCAACCGGCGTGACCCGCCGTCACGCCGTGATGCTGCGGCTGGTCGGCGCGGGCGTGATGCTGACCGTGATGGCCGACACCACGGCCACCACCCTGGCCGTCGGCGTGCTGCGTTACACCCCCGCGGGCGCCGGCATGCCGCTGGGCGACCTGGTCTGGCTGACCAGCGCCGCCTTCATCCCGATCGCGGCGCTGCTGGCCACGGCCGGCCGCTGGGCCGACCTGTTCGGCCGCCGCCGGGTGCTGGCGTTCGGGCTGGTGGTCTTCGTGGCCGGCGGGATCGCCACCGTGGCCGCGTCGTCCTGGTCGTTCGTGCTGGCCGCGCGGGCGGTGCAGGGCGCGGGCGCGGCGGCGATGATCCCGGCCAGCCTCGGGCTGCTGCTCGGCGAGCTGCCCGAGTCGCAGCGCCGGGGCGCGATCGCGCTGTGGAGCTCGGCCTCCGGGCTCGGCTGCCTGCTCATGCAGGCCGGCGGCGGCTGGCTGGCCGCCACCGTCGACTGGCGCGCCCTGTTCGTGCCCGACGTCGTCATGGGCGTCGCGCTGCTGATCGCCTGCGCCGCGCTCCCGTCCGGCAGGCGCGCCGCGGCCAAGGGCGTGCCGGACGTGCTCGGCGCCTGGCTGCTGGCCGCCGGGATCGCGGTGATCGTGCTGGCCATCTCCAAGGCCATGGCCTGGGGCATGGACGTCGTGTGGCTGGCCGTCGCGGCCCTGGCGCTGCTCGGCGGCGCGCTGGCCCAGGCCAGGCACCACCGCCTGCCCGCCATCGACCTGGCGTTGTGGCGGCAGCGCAAGTTCGTCTGGGGCTGGCTGGCCACCTGGTTCTTCGGCGCCCTGTCCTACGGGCTGCTCACCGTGCAGCCGCTGTACCTGCTGCACCTCGGCTACCCGATGCTGGAGGTGGCGATGTGGCTGACGCCCACCTCGGTGGCCGTCGTCGTCACCAGCTACCTGGCCGGCAAGCTGCTCAAGCACATCGGCGCGTACGGCCTGATCTACGCCGGCTCCCTGCTCTGCGGCGGCGCGTGCGTGCTGGTGCTGACCCAGTCAGGGCCGACGGTGTGGGGCCTGATCGCCAGCGTCGTGGTCGGCATGGGCGTCGGCGCGCTGGCGCCCGGCACCTCCGTGGCCACCACCCTGGCCGCCCGCCCCAGCCAGTACGCCTCCGCCGTCGGCGCGGCCACCATGGCCCGCATGGTCGGCGGGGCCGTCGGCATCGCCGTGGTGTCCCTCGTCATCGACCACCCGTTCATCCTGACCGGCCCGCTGGCCGGGCTGGCCGGCGCGCTCGCCATGTGCGTGGCCATCTCGGTGTTCATCGGGGCCATCGCACTCACCAAGATCACCCGGCTGCGGACCGACCCGGGCGACGACATGATCAAGGTGCCGCGCCGGCTGCTGCTGGAGCTGCGCATGACCCTCGCCACCGTCGCGGCGGAGGCCGACGCGCTGCTGCCTGTCGAGACCCGCACGACCCCCAGGGATCACATCCCGAGGCCCCGGGCGGCAGAGAGCTCGGAGACCTACGGAACCACGCACGTCTAGTACAACCTCAAGAAGGGCTCTCGTCATGGCAACCACCTCGTGCGACGTGGCCATCGTCGGCGCCGGGCTCGGCGGCTGTTTCCTCGCACTGCTGCTGCGCCGCCGCGGGCAGCGCGTCGTCGTCATCGAGCAGGGACCTTCGATCCCCAGCGCGGGCGCCGACTTCCTCAAGCCCCCCGGCCTGCGGGTGCTGGCCCGCCACGGGCTGGCCGAGCTCGTCGAGCGCCACGGCCTGCGGCGCGACCTCATCCGCTACTACCACGACGGCGAGCCGATCAGGGAGTGCCGCTTCCCCGACGGGGGCTTCCTCATCCGCCCCTACCGCGAGCTGGTCGAGCTCATCTACGCCTGCTGCGCGATGGAGGGCGTCGAGTTCTGCTTCGACGCCGCCATCGAGCACGTCGAGCGCGAGGGTGAGCGCATCGAGCTGCTGACGCTGTCCGACGGCAGCCGGCTGCGCGCCGACGTGGTCGTGGGCGCCGACGGCACCAGGTCGGCCGTGCGCCGGGCGCTCGACATCGACCAGGTCACCATGCCCTACGACCGGCTGCTGATGCGGGTGGCCACCGTGCCGCTGAGCGCCAGCGTCGCCCAGCTCAACCGGCTCTACTTCAGCTCCGGCGGCTGGCTCGCCTACCTCTACCCGCTCGACAAGGACCAGGCCAGGGTGTTCGTCGGCCTGCCCCCCGAGCAGGACGACGAGGTCTTCGGCCGGGGCGCCGCCGGCCTGCCCGACCTGCTGAAGGGCTTCGTCACCGACAGCACCGACGCCTTCGCCTCCCTGCGGGCCGCCGCCTGGCAGCCGATCAGGGTCTCGTCGCTGCGGGTGGGGGCGTACCACAGGGGCAACGCCGCGCTGCTCGGCTCGGCCGCCTTCGCCTGCCACCCGATGACCGGCATGGGCATGAGCTACACCCTGTACGACGCCGAGATCCTGGCCGACGTCATCTCCGCGGCCGGCGGCGACCTGCCGCTGCTCGACAAGCTGCTCCAGGCCCGCTACGAGCCGCGCCGGCAGGCGCACCGGCAGCTCATCGACTACGGCGACGCCCTGGCCGCCACGTTCCACGACCGGCGGGCGTACCTGCGGGCCTTCCGCGCCGACCTGCACATCTACGGCGACGAGGCAGCGCCCCGCACCGCTCCCGCGCTGCAGCCGATCTGATCCCGCCGCCCTCCGGGAGGCCCCGGCGCGCCCGCCTCAGAGCCGTGCGGGCGGGGCGGCCGGGCCCCGGTAGGGCAGGGTCTGGCTGTAGACGATGTTGGTCGTGGTGCTGCCGAACCGGGCCAGCTCGTCGATGACGCGTTCGAGGTGGGGCATCGAGCCGGCCGCCACCTTCAGCGTGTAGCAGTCCTCGCCGGTGGTGCGCAGGCATTCCAGGATCTCCGGGCGCTCGCCGAGCAGGCGGCGCAGCGGCTCGTGCCGGCTGCCGGGATACTTCAGCCGCACGACGGCCAGCACGCCGAACCCGACCTTGCCCAGATCGACCTCCGCCCGGTAGCCGGCGATGACGCCCAGCGCCTCCAGCCGCCTGACCCGCTCGGTCGTCGCCGAGGCGCTGAGGTTGACCCGGCGGCCCAGCTCGGTCAGCGGCAGCCGGCCCTCCCGCTGCAGCTCCGCCAGGATCGCCCAGTCGGTGTCGTCGAGATCCTCGGCCATCCGGCGAATATACCGGCAGATCCACGGCGATCCCCGCCGCACACCGTGAGCGGGGCCTTCAGCCCGGCGGGACGGCCTGGATAGCCTTCGGTGTCATGAGAATCGGCGTGAACGTACCGAACTTCGGGCCCGGCACCGACCCGGCCACGCTGCGGCGATGGGCGCAGACCGTCGAGGGCCTCGGCTACGACCTGCTGATGATCTCCGACCACGTCGCGATCACCCCCGACGTCGCCCAGCAGTACCCGGGTCCCTTCTACGAGCCGTTCACCACGCTCTCCTGGCTGGCCGGGATCACCACGCGGGTCAGGCTCGGCACCTCGGTGCTCATCGTGCCGTACCGGCATCCGCTGGTGATGGCCCGGATGGCGGCCAACCTCGACCGGTTCAGCGGCGGCCGGCTGGTGCTCGGCGTGGGCATCGGCTGGGCGCGGCAGGAGTTCGACGCGCTCGGGGTGCCGTTCGAGCGGCGCGGACGGCTGACCGACGACCACCTGCTGGCCATGCGCGCCGCCTGGTCGGCCGCCGACGACTACCGCGCCGGGCCCATCCCGTTCTGGGTCGGCGGCAACGGCGAGGCCGGGCTGCGCCGCGCCGTACGGCTGGGCCAGGCGTGGCATCCCCTGCGCAACACCCTGCCTTGGCTGCGCGAGGC
>NZ_JBSFGJ010000610.1:0-4524 GCF_053596515.1 Nonomuraea sp. NPDC001684 | reverse complement strand
GAGGACGACCGCGAGCAGCAGGAGGAGGCCCGCCGACAGGCGGGAGTCCAGCATGATCTGCGCAGTGATCAGGACCTGCGCCAGCGGGTCGGAAACAGCGGGATATTTCTGGACGTGGGCGATGATGATGTCGGCCTGGACGTCGTAGAACCCCCGCGAGCCCAGCGTCACGACCACCGCGATCAGCAGCAGCGGCCCGAGCGCCGACCGCGGCCCGTGCACCCGCGGCGCCCACACCCGCGCCACCCACCGCACCCACACCCCCAGCAGCAGGCCCGCCACCGCCAGCACCACCAGCCCGGCGAGCTGCACCGACACGGGGAACGGCGCCAGCGCATGGTCGGTCATCCTGCTCGGGGCCAGCACCCAGCCGCCCGCCAGCCCCACGGCCAGGCCCAGCGGCACGTGCACGGCGTCGCCGCGCGCCCCCACGGCCCGCAACGCCCGCAACCCCAGCGCGACGGCCAGCAGCAGGGCGAACACCTCCGCCGGCCACGGCAGCGTGTTGGTGCGTCCCTGCGCGGTCAGCGACGTGGCCGGATCCATGGTCAGGGAGAAACAGCCGCCCAGCGCCAGCGGGAAGACGAAACCCTGGCGCACCAGCGGCTCCTCGTCCTCCAGCGCGGCCCGCCGGACGGCGAGATGCGGATGGGTGCGCACCCGCAGCGACACCGGCCACCGGCGCGGCGCCGGCGCCTGCTCGAACACGCGGCGCAGCGGCGTCGCGTCCCGCTCCCACGACAACACGCGGGCGTCGGCCATCAGCTCACGCGACTGCAGCACCACCGAGCGGGTCAGCCACGACAACACCGCCAGCCCGGCGATCTGGGCGGCGAACAACCACGACAGCGCCGCGCGCGCCCCGAACGGCATCAGCTCCGACCGCAGGAACGGCGCCTGCCCCGACACCACCCCGTTCACGGCGGCGAGCAGGCCCGGCACGAGGATCACCCCGGCGTAGGACCGCCACATCGCCAGCGTGACCGCCGTGATGGTCAGGTCCCTGTTGCGCACGTGCGCCAGCTCGTGCAGCACCACCGCCCGGAACAGCGGCCGGTCGCGCTCGAACGACATCCAGGTGCCCCGGCTGATCACCACGTACCGGCTCCCGGCCCGCCCGAAGGCCAGCCCGGCCACCGCGGGATCGAGCACGTCGAGCAGGAAGACGACCCGGCGGCCGCCGAGCACCTCCGCCGCCATCCGCCGCAACTCCTCGCCGACCTCGCCGCCGACCGGACGCAGCCGCCGGCGGCGGATCCGCCAGGCCGGGCCGAACCAGTACTGCAGCGCGGTGAGCAGGACGAGCGTCGCGAAACAGAGCAACACGCCGAGCCGGAGATCCTGGTGAGCCCCGCGGCTCATCACGTCGCACGCGGGATCGTCCAGGCCCTTCAGCGCCGCGAGCTGGCACGCCTCCCTGACCTTCGCCGGGACCTCCGCCCCCTGCACCGACAGCAGGTCGAAGATCCCCGGCCGGTAGATCGCGGTCGTCGCGAACGCCAGGCTGATCAGCAGGACGAACGCGGACGTGGTGGCCGACGGGAGACGGCCTCTCATGACGGGTTGCGGGCCAGCTCGCTCACCACCGCGTCGGCCAGCGCGTCGGCCTGCGCCTGCGACATGCCCATCCGGCGCGCCTTGTGGTAGGCGACCTTGCGGATCTCCGTCAGCCGGGCCGGCGGCAACGGCGCCGGGCCCGCCGGCTGCGCCTCGGGCAGCTCCCGCGGACGGCGGCGCAACCGGCCGATCAGCCGGCCGGTCCACGAGCCGACGTCCTTGCCCACGTCCGCGAGCACCGTGGTCACGACGCCGGAGACGATCGCCGTCACCAGCAGCTCGTCCACCCCCGGCAACCCGAAACCGAGCGGATCCCGATGCGACCTCGGCCTGGTCCTGCCGCCGAGCGCGTCCCAGGTCTGGTCGAACAGCGGCAGTTCGGCGGGAGCGATCCTGGTCACGACCCGGCGGCTGAGATCCTTGGCGAACACATCGGACACCTAGCCCTCCAACAGGAGAATTCCGTTGCCTGAAATATAGGCAGCTGCGAGGCCGGATGTCCTCGGATACCGACGGCCCGGCCCGGCTTCCGCCGCATGTCCTCCGTGGCCCGTCCGATGACTAGTCGCCGTGGAGCCCGTCGGGGTCGCAGTAGTCGATCTCGTTCGTCGGCTTGAAGTCGGCCACGATGATCTCGCGCCGGAACGGGCCGCCGCTCTCCATCTCCTCGGCGGACGCCTCGAAGGTGAAGCGCTGCATGGGCCGCAGCAGCCTGCCCGCGATGACCACCGGCCTGCGCACCGAGTAGATGGCGGGGAACGGGCAGCAGTAGTAGCTGCCGAGCGGCTTGCCCGCCGCGTCGACGGCGTAGGCGATGGCGCCGTCCCGGAAGGCGGCGTCGATCTGCGCCTGGATGTGCAGCGTGGCGGCCGGGTCGGGGTCGTACTCCCACATCTCCTTGACGGCCTGCCGGGCCTTGGGGTCGGCCTGCCAGTAGTCCCGCCGCTGCGGGTCGGTCAGGCACCAGGGGTCGAGGTCGCGCAGGTTCGCCTCAAGGGACCGGTACGTCGCCGCGGGCCTGGTGGCCGTGCTCTGGTAGGTGGCGATGTGCCTGGGCATGGCGATGAGCTGGCCCACGTGGTAGTAGAGCTCCAGGGACCGCTGCAGCCGTTGCTCGATCGCCTCGTGCAGGCTCGGCTGCGGATCGGCCTTGAGCAGCCCCTCGGCGTAGTCGGCGGCGGTGGCGGCCTCGGCCACGAGCTGGCGCAGCCGCTGCAGGTCGGCCTGGTGGTCGTGGTCGTCGGCGACGGTCTGCTCGAACACGCCGAAGGCCACCTCCGCGTGCCGGCGGATCGCGCGGGTGGCGGCCAGCATGCCGTGCAGATGGGGCAGCGGGCACGGGTCCGCCTCGGCCCATTCGGGCAGGTCGGCGGGCAGCTGGAGCTCTGTCTCGACCAGATAGCGGGTGTTGCCGGCCGCCTGCCGGGCGCGCGACACCCAGCCTTCCACCTGCGCGAAGCAGGCGGCCACCTGCCGGCTGGTGACCGGCGGCACGTAGCCCGCGGTGCGCGGGTCGGCGCTGTAGTCGGAGTCGAGCAGCTGCTCGCCGATGGTCTGCAGCACGAACGCGTTCCAGGTGCACAGCAGCTGCCCGGAGGCGGACTGCGGGCCGTGCCAGAGGTTGACGCCGTCCTGGACCAGGCGTAACCGCAGCTCCTCGGCACGCTCCAGCTCGGTGTAGACCAGGCCCCCGGCCCGCCGGTACGCCTCCAGCTCGTCCGCGCGCACCTCGCCCTTGTACGCCGCGACCATCCGCGTCATCAGCGTGGGCCGCCCCGGATCATTGGCCATCATGTACGTCCCCGTCCTCTTCCCCCGTGACAATTGGTGATCCGTACCCTAAGCCGCCATCCCCGCGACGGGCCATCCATGGCGAGCTCCGGGATCAGCCCGCGCGGCACGGAGGTGACGCCCTACGATCGGGGGATGGCCGTCCCCGAGCTGATCCGCATCGTGACGCGTTCGTCTCCCATGGCGCTGGCCCAGGTCGAGCGCGTCCGGCGGGAGCTGGCCGACCGGCATCCCGGCATCCGCACCGAGGTCGTCCCGGTCACCACGTCCGGCGACCGGTGGCAGGGGGCGCTGTCGGCGCTGGGCGGCAAGGGCGCCTTCACCAAAGAGGTCGACGAGGCGCTCCTGGCCGGCCAGGCCGACCTGGCGGTCCACTGCATGAAGGACGTGCCCGCCGACCGCCCGCTGCCGGCCGGCACGGTGTTCGCGGCCTTCCTCAAGCGTGACGACCTGCGCGACGCGCTCGTGCACCCCGGCGGCCTGAAGCTGGACGCGCTGCCCGAGGGCACCCGGATCGGCACGTCGTCGGTGCGGCGCGTGGCCCAGCTCGCCGCGTCCCACCCGCGGCTGCGCTGCGTGCCGATGCGCGGCAACGCCAACCGGCGCCTGGAGAAGCTCGACGCGGGGGAGGCCGACGCGCTGCTGCTGGCGGTGGCCGGGCTGGAGCGCATCGGCCGGCCGGAACGCATCACCGAGGCGCTGTCGCTGGAGACGATGTGCCCGCCGATCGGCGCGGGCGTGCTGGCCCTGCAGTGCCGGGAGGACGACCCGGCGACCGTCGACGCGGTCGCCGGGCTGGGACATGCCGACACGTGGCGGGAGATCACGGCCGAGCGCATGCTGCTGCACGTGCTCCAGGGCCACTGCAACTCGCCCATCGCCGGGTACGCCCGCGCCGAGCGTGACGGCCGGCTGTCGTTGCGCGCCCGGGTCTTCTCCCCCGACGGCAAGCGCGTGCTCGACGCGCACGAGTGGGCCGGTCCGCTCGACCCGGCGACGCTCGGCACCTCCGTCGCGGTCGCGCTGCACCGCCAGGGCGCCCGGGAGCTGATCGACGCCATCCCCCACTGACGGCGGGCCGCCTATGTCGTGGCGGCCGCCACCTCGTCCTGGTCGCGGAGGGGTTCGTCGCCGTGCAGCAGCCACTCCAGCGTGGCGGGGGTGGCGTCGAAGTGC
>NZ_JBSFGJ010000609.1:0-4525 GCF_053596515.1 Nonomuraea sp. NPDC001684 | reverse complement strand
GACGTACCCGCCAGGCCACGCGTGGGGCATCGCGCTGACCCTGGAGCCTGCCGATCCTGACCTGATGTGGCGGCTCGCCGACAAGCCGTTCATCACCCTGCCTGAGGACCTGAAAACCTTCCCTGAGTTCGAGAACGGCCTGGTTTTCGCCGCGCTCGACCGGCTCTGCGTGAAATGCCGGCAACCCTTCGACCTGTGCGTGTGGCTGCCGTGCGAGGCAGACATCAACGCCGAGCACCTCGTCGGTGGCGACGCGAACGAGCGGGCTGGGCGGGCCAAGCCCGCGCCCGGCACCACGGCGAGGGAGGTCGCCGCCCGCCAGGAGAGTGTCCGCCGCAAGCGGGTACGGCGCGAGGCCGTCGCCCTGATGCAGGCCAGCCGCATCACCGGACTGAACTAGTTCCCGCGCGGGAAGTCCCAGCGCGACGCAAACCCCTCGGGCCTCTACCGTGCCCCGGAGCCCGCCCCCTTACGGCCAGGGCGGCGATCCGGTACGGAGGGGCCCACAGGTGTATTACGACCCGATTGAGCACGTCGAGCGTGACCCGGCACCGGCCGTCGAGCGCGGCCGGATGCAGCGCGACATCGTGGGCCTGGCCGTGATGGTCGTCGGCGGCCTGTGCGTCCTGATCGGCGCGTTCACGTGGTCGACGCCGGCGGGCATCGCCTTGACGGGCGCCTACCTGATGGCCGGCGGCTGGTTCGTCGCCTCCGGCCGGTCGAACTAGGTCTCGGGGGCGCGGACATGGCTCGCAGATTCCTGCCCGGACTCCTCAACCGCGCCGCCGGCGCGACGCTCCAGCGCTCCCCGGAGGAGGCGCTGGCGATGGAGACGAAGGCGTTCACCTCCGGCCTCGGCCCGATGGCCGTCACAGAGTGGTCGTCGCAACTGTCGGTTGCCGCGCGCCGCGCCTGGACGGTGGACCGGGCGGTCGCCGAGGCGTTCGAGCGCACGGTGTGGGTGTACAAGGCGGTCGACTCGATCAGCGAGCACCAGTCCAACCTGGACTACGCGCAGCGCGACATCGACAGCGGGGAGCTGATCGAGGACGATCCGCTGCTGGACCTGCTCAACGACGGGCAGGCGAACGAGCTGGAGACAGGCCGCCAGTTGCGGTACAGGCTGTCGGCTCAGGTGTTGCTCTCCCCGCGGGGCGCATTCGTGGAGATCACGAAGGACCGGCGGGACCGGCCGATCCGGCTTGACCTGCTGCCGCCGGGCCGCACCAGGCCCGTCCCGGGGCTCAACGGCCGGCTGCTGTCGCATTTCGAGACGATCACCCCGGACGGCACGCGGGTGCCCATCCCGCCCGACCGCGTCCGTTGGTTCCGCAAGCCTCACCCTCTCGACCCCTACCTGGGGATCACCCCGTTGCAGGCGGCCGGGCTGGCGGTTGACCAGGACTTCCTTGCCAAGATCTACAACAGCTCGTTCATGTTGAACGATGGTCGCCCTGGCGGCGTGCTGTCGGTGGAGGGGCGGACGAACCCGGCTGATGCGGCGAAGCTGGAGGAGCGGTTCGGGCGCGGGCCCGCCGAGGCAGGCAAGCTGACGGTGATCGGCGGCGGCAAGCTGTCGTACATCGACCTGGCGGCCACGCCGAGGGATATGGCGTACGGGGAGATGGCGGCCCGCGCCAAGGAGGAGACGCTGGCCGCGTTCGGCGTCGGCGAGACCGTGCTCGGCAACTCGTCGGGCCGGACGTGGGATAACGCTGAGCAGGAGCTTTTCACGTTCTGGACGATCACGATGCCGCCGCACCTGCGCATCCTGACGACCGGGTTCGACGTCGACGCCGGCGAGGGCAGGCGGGGCGAGTTCGACACCTCGACGGTGGAGGTGCTGCGGCGCACTGCTGAGGCCCGCCGCCGGGAGGCGCGCGAGGAAGTCAAGGAAGGGCTCATCAGCCCGGACGAGTACCGGGAGATCGCCGACTACGACCCGTACGACCTGCCCCACACGCGGGCGATCTACATCGCGCAGGGCAAGACGCCGATCCCGACCAGGCCGGAGGACGCCCAGGCGCTCGGCCTCGCCTCTCCCGACCAGGCCGCCGCTCCGCCCGCCACGGGCGAGGAGCCCCCGCCCGGGGAACTGCCGCCCGGCGAGGAGCCCACCCAAGACGGGGCCGTCCCGGTGGACGACTCCGACCCGGCGGCCGGGCAGGCGATGGCGATGCTGCAGGAGATGCTCGATGAGTCCGGCGACGAGACCGGCGACCCAGAGCAGGACGCGCCGGCCGACGACGAGGACCAGGACGACGAGGAGGACGAGGGCAAGCCGCGGCGACGCAAGACCGAAACGAAGGCCCTCCCCCAGGCCGCGCCCGGCAGCGACGTACGCGACCAGATCGAGGACGATCTACGCCAGGCGCTGGAACAGCTCGCGCGCAGGCTCGTGAAGCGCACCGCCGCCCGCCTCGCCTCCCCCAAGACGCGCAAGCACACCCGCCACTTCGTCGCCGAATACAAGGCCGACACCCGGGTCGGCACCGACCCGTTGGACGCCGACCGCGTCGCCGACCTCGGCCAGTGGCAGGAGGAAGCCGCCGCCGTGCTCACGCCCGTTCTGACGGCGGCCGCCGGCGCGGCCGCCGGGCCCGTGGCGTCCCCGTGGGTGGGCGTGGCCGCGCCGATGCTTCAGGCCCGTGACTGGCTCGTGGAGCAGATCGTCGGCGCTGCCCGCCGCCTGCGTGACCTGATCCAGGAGCGCGATCGGGCCGGGGATGACATCGACCGTCTCGTGGCCGAAGTGCGCGCCCAGCTCCCCGGACTGGAGGCGTGGGCGGCCCAGGCCAGCGCGCGGGCGGCCACCGCGTTGACGCACGCCGTGGAGTACGTCGTCGTCATGGACGCGGCCGGGCCCAACGGCATGGTGTCGGCCACCTGGCGGGCCCGCGACGACGCCGACGTCCGGCCGACGCACCGGGAGGCGGACGGGCAGGTCCGGCGCGGTGGCGACCTGTTCGAGGTGGGTGAGGCGCTGCTGCGGTGGCCGGGCGACCTCGACGGCCCGATCGAGGAGACCGCGTACTGCCGGTGCCGCCTGCGCTGGGTCGTCTCCCCCGCCTGAGATGCCGGCGCGACGTTAAGCCGCCGAGTCGGCACCCTGCACCCTCGCACGCACACCACGGGGCATGGGGGCTGGTTTGTCCGACTACGACGCTTGGGAAGTCAAGGCACGCCGGGGGTTCGCCAAGTTCGATGACGACCTGCACCCGCGCGACCGCAAGGGCCGATGGATCGAGACCAACGCCCTGGTGTCGGTGTGGGGCGGCGGCCACGGCACCGTCGTCCGAAACGTCGGCGGTGGCCGGCTAGAGGTCCGCATGCAGGACGGCAGCGTCCAGCGGGTCCACCGCAACTACCTGACTGTGCAGAAGCGGCCGGACGGCAGCAAGCCGACCAGCAAGGCCAGCGCCAACCCTGCGGCCATGAAGGTGGAGCAGGCCAGCGCGGAGGGCCGCGACTTCACTCCGGACACCCCGGACGGCCGCACCCCGGTCAAGGACCTCCAGCGCGGCCAGGCCGTCATCGTGCACGGCCGTGCAAGCGACCCCACGCGGGAGACCACGGATGACCCGGACGTGCGGCAGCTCGTCGGCATCGTGCGATTCGTGGAGCCCGACGAGGGCGGCGGCTGGCGTGTGCGTCTGGCCGAGGTTGACGAGATGGCCAAGCCGGTCGACGTCTACATCGCCGACCGCGACGCGGTCGCCCGCGTCATGCCCGCGGACAAGGTCGCCGAGCTGACGGCGGCGATCCGCGACGGCAAGCCCGAGGCCGCCGACATAGCGCGGGCTCTGTTGGCCGACACGCTGGACGAGGATGACCGGGAAGCCGGTGCCCGGCCCGCAGCCCGCCCCTCGGTGCCTGAGCTTGAGCAGCAGATCCGGGACGCCTACCAGCAGATGGTGGAGCCCGGCCGGTGGCTGTCGATGGAGGACCTGCGCGCCAACCTGCCCGGCGTCGACCGGGCCGAGCTGGACGCGACGCTCCTGCGAATGGCCAACGAACGCAAGATCGTGCTCGTCCCGGAGTCCAACCAGAAGACCCTCACCGAGGCGCAGCGCGCGGCGGCGGTCCAGCAGGGCGGCCAGGACAAGCACCTGGTCATGGTCCTGGCCGACCAGCCCAGCAGCCGCCAGGAGGCCGCCCAGACGCCCACGCCCGAGCCCGTTCCGGCGAAGGCGCCGGCGGCGCCGCAGACCGTGGTCCCCGGCGACCTGCAGCCCGGCGACCGGATCACGTTCGACGTGCCGGTGACGGCCGCGAACGAGTTGCGGTTCTCGCTGCCCGGGGCGAAGAACCCGCCCAAGCCTGGCACCACGGTGACGGTGCGGGGCGTGGTCGAGGGCGTCGAGACCGACATGTTCGGCAACTCGCTCGTGCACCTGCGCCGGAGGGGCGCGCAGTGGCAGAGCACGGGCGGCGGCGGCCCCCTGGACGGTGACGGGCTCGACTGGTCGCTGCCTACGGCTGGGATCCCGGCGCCTACCTCAGAAGGCTCCCGCCCGAGCAGGTG
>NZ_JBSFGJ010000608.1:0-4527 GCF_053596515.1 Nonomuraea sp. NPDC001684 | reverse complement strand
GAGAGGTCAGAGGCCCTTGAGGAAGGTCGCCGCCACCGGGGCCGCGACCTTGCCGCCCGTGCCGCCCCCCTCCACGACCACCGCGAAGGCCACGTCGCCCTTGAACCCCATGAACCAGGCGTGGGTGTCGAGCTTGTCGCCGGTGCCGAACTCGGCCGTGCCGGTCTTGCCATGCGTGCCGGCGGGCAGGCCGCTGGCCCTGGCGGTGCCCTTGGAGACCACGGCCGCCATCATGCTGTGCAACTGCTCCTTGACCCCCTTGGGCAGCGCCTGCTCGCCGGCCTTCTGCTTGAGCGAGGGCACCAGCGTGGGCGGCCGCCACGTGCCGTTGGCGATGGCGGCGGCGACCGAGGCCATCGACAGCGGGCTCGCGGTGATCCTGGCCTGGCCGAAGGACTCGGCGGCCAGCTCGGCGTCGGACTGGGCCCGCGGGAAGCTGGCCTTCGTGGCCGGCACGCCGATGTTGAGCGGCTGGTTGAAGCCGACGCCTTCCGCCGTCTTGAGCAGCTTGTCGGCGCCGAGCCGCTGTTCGGCCAGCGGCGCGAAGGTGGTGTTGCACGAGTGGGCGAAGGAGTCGAGGAATGACAGCGAGCCGAACTCCTCCTTCTCCGAGTTGCGGATCTTCAGCCCGCCGACGGTGGCGTACATCGGGCAGGTGACCTTGTCGCTGGGCGACAGGCCGGCCGCCAGCAGGCCGATCGCGGTGACCGCCTTGAACGTGGAGCCGGGCGGGTAGCGGCCGTCGAGGGCCCGGTTGAAGCCGCCCTGGTTGTTGACCACGGCCAGGATCTCGCCCGTGGAGGGCCGGATGGCGACCATGGAGGTGGGCTTGGGGACGTCCTTGACCGCGGTGACGGCCGCCGCCTGCGCCCGCGGGTCGAGCGAGGTCTCCACGGGCTTGCCGTCGGTGCCCTCGATGGTACCGAGGGTCTTGCCGCCGAGCTGGATCTGGGTGGTGGGGGTGCCGGCCAGCCGCTTCTGGAACGTCTCCTGCAGGCCGCCGCGCCCGATCGCCTGCCCCGGCTTGTAGGAGGCGCCGAGCTTGGCGACGTCCTTCTTGGTGGCCTTGTCGAGGTAGCCGACGAGCTGCTGCACCGAGCCGCCGGACGTGCCGGTGTCGATGCGGCCGCCGTCGGCGTCGGTGATCTGCGCGCGCTGCGGCCAGCTCGTCTTGACGGCGAACGCCGCCCCCGGGGTCAGCTGCGGGTGCAGCGTGGACGGCCGCCAGTCGACCTTCCACATGCGGTCGGCCACCACGAGGTCGAGCTGCCCGTCGTAGGACCAGGAGCCGATGTTCTTCAGCGCCAGGGTCGCGGTGTAGGGGACCTTGGCCCGGCCGTCGCCCTCGACGACCCGCCCCAGCTTGACCGTGGCCGACTCGACGCCGAGCGCGGCGCGCTGCTGGTCGTAGGCGGTGAGCTGCTGCTGGGTGGCCAGCTCGGCGGTCATGGCGGCCTTGTCGCCGGCCTGCCAGGCGGCGGCGAAGCGCTGCGCCGTCTCGCCCGGTGTGCCCTTGGTGCGCAGCAGGTAGTAGGCGCCCCCGCCCGCGGCCCCCGCCACGAGCACGGCGGACACCGACACGATCGCGATGGTACGGCCCCGCGCCACTGGTCAGCCCCCTGGTCCTCGACGTCAGGTGTCAGAGCCTAGCGGTGACCGGTCACGTCGTTCCATTGGCGGTCTTGAAGCTGGAGGCGTACGCGGGCACGTACTCCTGCCCGGACAGCTTCTGGACGGCCTCCATGACCTCGTCGGTGACCCGGCGCCGGTCGCGCGCCTTGGTGTGGTCGCCCTCGAAGCGCATGGGCCGGCCGATGGAGATGCCGATCTTGGCGGGCCTGGGCACCTTGGCCCCGACCGGCAGCACCTTCTCGGTGCCCTTGAGCGCCACCGGCAGCACGGGCGCGCCCGTCTTGAGCGCCAGCCAGGCCACGCCGACCTTGCCGCGGTAGAGGCGGCCGTCGGGGGAGCGGGTGCCCTCGGGGTGGATGCCGAACAGCTCGCCGCGCTCCAGCAGCTCGGCGGCGGCGTCGAGCATGGCCTGGGCGGCGTGGGCGCTCTCGCGGTCGATCGGCAGGCTGCCGCCCAGGCGCATGAAGAAGCCGGAGACGGGGTTGCCGTCGAAGTACTCGTTCTTGGCGGTGAACGTGACGCGCCGGGGGAGCAGCGCGGGCAGCAGGAAGGAGTCGAGCACGGAGAGGTGGTTGGCCGCCAGGATGGCCGGGCCGACCCTCGGGACGTTCGCGGCGCCGGTGATGTGCGGCCGGCACATCGCGTGGGCGAGCGGCGCGGCGGCGAACTTGACCACTTCGTACAGCAACGGGCTCTCCTGGATCATGGGCAGTCAACCTTGCCACCCTAAGGCAGCGGGACGCCCGGAAAGCTTTAAGGCCGATGTGGTGGTCGCCTCCTCGGCGAGGTGCACAACACGGTTCCAGCCGAACGGTATTCCGTGAAGGCGGTAATTTGCGGCCCGGGGGACACAGCCACATCGGCATTTCCGAGTTAAGCACAGCCTCTGGCGTTGGAGGTAATCGTGCCCGCCGGATGGGGCGCGCGTGACCTGCGCGCCGGAGCTCAGGGGCCGGCGGGGCCGTCCATGAGCAGGGCGTAGGCGTGTTCGGCGGCGCGCACCGCGTCGGCCTCGGCCTCGGTCAGGGGCCGGCCCCCGGCGAGCTGCGCCCAGGTGCGGCGGGCCAGCACCCGCTGCACGGCCAGCGCCTGGGCCGCCAGCAGCGCGGCGGTCAGCTCGTCCATGCTCTCGGCCAGGGCCTCGGCCAGCTCGGCCTCGTCCTGGGTCATGTGGTGGAACAGGCGGACGGCCAGGCTGGGCGTGTCGAACACCATGCGGTGGAAGGCCAGCACCTCGGGGTGGTCGTTGAGCCCGGTGACCGGGTCGTGGGCGGCCAGGCCGTCGAGGTGGTGGCGGCGCAGCGCCGCGACCGGGTGCTCGCCGGGCGCCCGGCCGCGCACCACGCGGGCGGCCTCGCCCTTGTGGTCGGCGAACCGGTGCAGGACGAGGTCCTCCTTGGTCGGGAAGTACTTGAACAGTGTCGGCTTGGACACCCCGGCCGCCGCCGCGATCTCGGTCACCGGCACCTCGTCGAAGCCGCGTTCCAGGAAGAGCGTGATCGCCGCCGTCGAGATGGCCTCGTGCACCCGCTGCCGCTGCAGCTCCCGCAGTCCCGTCATGACCGCACCCTATCAAAGTGTTAACCTGGTCAATGTCTTAACCGAGTTAACGCTTTTGGGGGTGGGCATGGGAACGCTCGACGACGAACGGCGTCACGTCGAACGGTGCAGGGCGGGGCTGCGCAGGATGCTGGAGGGCGCGCGGGAGAACGTGATCGTCGGCGAGACCGTCGCCGGCGACCGCTACAGCGCGGAGCGGCTCGGCCGCCATCTCAAGAGCCTGGCCAAGGAGCTGAGCGAGGAGCCCGACGGGCCGCCGTTCTTCGGCCGGCTCGACTTCGGCCAGGACTCGGCCGAGCACCGCGGGCGGGCGTACCACATCGGCCGGCGGCACATCGCCGGCGAGCACGGCGGACCGCCGGTGGTGATCGGCTGGTGCGCGCCCGTGGCGCGCGCCTTCTACCGCGCCGGCGCCCGCGACCCCCAGGGCGTCGAGGTGCGCCGCCGTTTCGGCTGGTCGGGCAGCACGCTGACCGGCTACGAGGACGAGCGTCTCGGCGCGGGGGAGGAGGGCGGCGGGGCGCTCCTGGCCGCCGAGATCGAACGCCCCCGCGTCGGCCCGATGCGCGACATCGTCGCCACCATCCAGCCCGAGCAGGACGACCTCGTCCGCGCCGACCTCGACACCACCATCTGCGTCCAGGGCGCCCCCGGCACCGGCAAGACCGCCGTCGGCCTGCACCGGGCCGCCTACCTGCTGTACGCCCACCGCCGCCGCCTCGAACGCTCCGGCGTCCTGGTGCTCGGCCCGAACCGGACCTTCCTCGGCTACATCTCGGCCGTGCTGCCCGCGCTCGGCGAGGTGGACGTCGAGCAGACCACCCTGGAAGGGCTGCTCGGCGCCTACCCCGTACGGGCCGTCGACTCCGCGGCGGCCGCGGCGGTCAAGCACGACGTCCGGATGGCCGAGGTGCTGCGCCGCGCGCTGTACGGCCGCATCCGCAGGCCCGCCGAGCCCGCCGTGGTGGCCGACGGCTCCTACCGCTGGCGCGTCGGCGAGGACGAGCTGCGCCGCATCGTGGAGGACACCAGGCGGGCCGCGCTCCCGTACGGGGTCGGGCGCGAACGCGTCAGGGCCAGAATGGTGGCGGCGATGCGGCGGCAGGCCGAGGCCCGCGGCCAGACCTGCGACGCCGCCTGGGAACGCCGGATCGGCCGGGCGCTCACCCCGGCGCTCGACGCGACCTGGCCCGCCGTCCGCCCCGAGGACGTGCTGTACGAGGTCCTCAGCGCCCCGCCCGAGGGCCTGCTGACCGATGCCGAACGCGCCGCGCTCGCCTGGCCCGGCCCGCCGCACGGGGCCAAGAGCGCCAAGAGCGCCAAGAGCGCCAAGAG
>NZ_JBSFGJ010000607.1:0-4539 GCF_053596515.1 Nonomuraea sp. NPDC001684 | reverse complement strand
CTTGGAGAACACCACGAACGCGCCGCCGTGGTAGCGGGAGATGACGCAGAACACGATCGGCCCGTCGAAGTTGACGATCGCCCGGCCGATCTCCGCGCCGTACTCCAGCTGGAGCTTGCGCATCGACTCGGGCGAGCCGTCGAAGCCGGACAGGTTCGCCAGCACGACCAGCGGCCGGTTGCCGGAGGCCGCGTTGATCGCCCGCGCGGTCTTCTTCGACGAGCGCGGGAACAACGTGCCGGCCGTGTACGAGTCGGGCCCGTCCGCGGGCGGGAAGCCGCGCCGCGGCACCGGCCGTGACTCGATGCCGATCAGGCAGACCGGCCGGCCGCCGATGTGCACGTCCTGGACGGCCGAGGTGTCGGCGTCGGCCATGCCCGCCCAGCGTTCCAGCACCGGGTGGTCCTGGTCGGACAGGGCGCGCATCACGGTGCGGATGTCGAACGGCTTCTTGCGGTCGGGGTTGTGCTCGGCGGAGAAGATCTGGCCGACGGTGGTGAAGTCGCTGCCCGCCACGGCGTGCGGGTAGTCGCGGACGTCCCGGTCGGCCGGGTCGGCGGTCGGGGCCCGCCGGGGGCCGTTCTCACCGGGCACGACGTAGGTGTGGTCGTAGTGGGCCATCAGCACGTCGCGGGCGGCCGGCAGGTTGGGCGCCCAGTACTGGGCCTGGCCGTTGGGCCCCATGACGCGGTCGTAGCCGCCGATGCCGAAGTTGTCCTCGGCCGACACGCCGCCGGAGAAGTCGAGGGACTGCTTGCCGGTGAGCACCATCGCCGAGTCGGGGGTCATCACCAGGATGCCCTTGGTGTGCATGAGCATCGTCGCCTCGGCGTTCCAGTACGGCTGCGCCCCCACGGTGATCCCCGCGACCACGATGTTGATCTCGCCGCCGGCCTGGGTGAAGGTGACGATGCGCTTGAGCGCCGCCGCCACCCAGTCCATGTTCTCGGTGCCCGAGGTCATCGAGATCCGGGCGCCGGCCGACAGCGCGAACCACTCCAGGGGCACGCGCATGCGCTCGGCCAGGTCGAGCGCGGCGATCACCCGCGAGCACTCCGGCTCCGACAGCGCGCCCAGCGCCTTGGTCGGGTCGCCGAGCAGCACCACCCGGGTGACGCCTTCGGGGTGGCGGGCGGTCGGCGTGGTGACCACGCCGGCCACGATCGCCGCGGAGTTGTTGCCCTTGGGCCGGTCGACCGGGACGAGCACGCCGTCGGCGTCGAGGTCGTGCTCGACGAAGCGGCCCTGCGGGCCGGCGAGCAGGCCGGTCAGCTCGTAGGGGTAGGCGTTGCCGCGCCGGGCGGCGCGCAGCACCTTCTGGCGGTAGTCGTCGAGCGGCTGGACCGGCTCGTCGGACGGCTTGCCGACGTGCAGGCTGGCGCCGTGGCCGGGGCCGAGCGTGATGCGCACGGCGACCTCGCTCAGCTCGCCCGAGGGGGTGCGCTGGCGGGCCACGAACTGGACCTCCTCCAGCCCGGCGCCCGCCGTGGTCGGCAGGATGCGCTGGACCAGCATGTTGAGCTCGTCGGTGGTCAGCTCGGTCGAGGGCCAGACGTACATCATGATGCGGTTGGTGTCGAAGCGCTTGTTCTGGGGGCGCTGGGCCTGGATGTTGCGGATCGCGTCGAGGCCGGCGTTGAGTGCGTCCTCGACGGCGGGCAGCGCGACCAGGCGGCCGTCTGCCTCGCGCAGCGGCGTCAGGTCGCGGACCTGGCCCATGGCGATGAGCCGCTCGTCGGCCGGGTTGCTCTTGGCGACGGCCTTGAACAGGTAGAGCTCCTCGTCGACCGAGGGCAGCCGGGTGAGGTCGAACTCCTGGAGCCGGTGCAGTTGCAGGCGCTGGGCGATCTGCGGGTGCAGGCCGCGGATCAGGCGGTCCTCGGCGAAGCCCGCGCCGTCGGGGCGGAAGGTGAAGTGGTGGTGCATGACCGCGCCGCTGGTGCCCACGACGGTGGTGGTGATCCGCCGTACGCCCGCGATCTGCGGGCGCTCGGCCAGGACCTGCCCGAGCCGTACGGCCATCTCCTCGGCGTCGGGCTGGTCGTCCCAGGTGAGGTAGAGGTCGGCGACGAGCCCGCGCCCGCCCACCCCCTCGGCCAGCGCGCCGACGGCGTCGATGGCGGCGGGCAGGGCGGCGATGTCGACGGCGGTGGTGACCAGGCGGGTCACGCCGCGCGGGCCGGTGTGCTCGGCGGTGACGAACCGGCAGCCCGCGCTGTCGCGGGTGGTGACCTGCGCCAGCCCACGGTTGCCGTAGTAGCGGCGGGTCAGGACCTCCAGCAGGGGCGCGAGGTCGCGTTCTGGCCGGCCGATGCGCTGGCCGAGCAGCCGGACGAGCGGCTCGGAGCTGGCCACCATGGCCTGGATGCGCTCGGCGCGGTCGGGCGCGTCGGGGTCGCGGTCGAGGTGGCGCAGCTCGTCGCGGACGGCGGCGTAGACCTTGGCGCGGTTGCGGCGCAGCAGCGGCTGGGCGAACCAGCGGAACACGACGCCGCGGGCCAGGTCGGCGACCACGGGGAAGCGCACCTGCGTGGCCTCGACCAGGTGCTCCAGGGCGAGCCCGGCCCGCTCGCCGAGCGACTCGCGCGGCGGCGCGCCGGCCAGCCAGGTGCGCAGCAGCTCCGACACGACGGCGACGCCGGCGGTCATCCGCTGCTGGGCCAGGAAGATCCGGAAGACCGCGGCCTCCAGCTCCGGGGTGCGGTCGAGCTCCTCGACGCCGTAGTGCCTGAGCATGCGCCGCAGCTTGGCCTGGAACGCCTCCGGCAGGCCGGCGCGCTCGACGTCGAGGCTCTGCAGGTAGCTGTGGAAGTACTCGCGCGGGCTGTGCACCGGGCTGCCCGGCTCGACGTCGAGCTCGCCGCCCGGCTTGTTGCGGCTCAGCTCGGACAGGTCGGCGAAGACGGTGAGCAGGTCGAGCTCGCCCTCGATCACGCGGTCGTCGAGCTCGGCCCGCGCGGCCAGGTAGCCTGACAACATGCGGGTGCGCTCGTGGCGGTCGGCGTCGAAGCCGAGCAGCAGCTCGCGCAGGTCCTGGACGCCGCGCTCGGCCTGTTCGGCGGCGGAGGCCCGCGGCGGGGCGGCGGGCAGGTCGATCTCGGCGGCGCCCGTCGTGGCGGCGGCCTGCTCGGCCTCGGCGCCGGCGAGGGGTTCCAGGCGCATCAGCGGCGCGCCGGCCTCGACCTGGCTGCCGACCGAGACGCCGCACTCGCGGACGCGGGCGCGGAACGGCGCGCGCAGCACCGTCTCCATCTTCATGCTCTCCAGCACCAGGATCGGCGCGCCCGCCTCGACCTCGTCGCCGGCCGACAGGGGCGTCGCCACCACCAGCGCGGGCGCGGGCGAGCGGACGACGCCGCCCTCGTCGCGGCTGATGCGGTGGGTGACGCCGTCGACCTCGACCAGGTGGATCGGGCCGTGGGTGGCCGACATCAGGCGGAAGCGGCGGCCGTTGACGGTGATGCGGCCGGCGTGCTCGTCGAAGCGGTCGATCTCGACGTCGAGCGGATGGGAGCGGTCGCCGTCGGAGATGCCGACGCGGAAGCGCCGCTGCCCGGCCCTGGCCACCGTGAGCCGGTAGCCGGCGCCGCGGAGCTTGAGGGTCAGCGGGCGGCCGGTCTCGTGCTGCACCTGCGGGCGCCCGCCGTGGGCGGTGGCCAGCAGCCGGTTGCGGCTGACCTCCTCCTCGTCCTGGTACGCCTCGATCGCGGCGGCGGCCAGGGCGACCGCGGAGTGGCGGTGGCTGACCAGGCGGCCCTCGGCGCGTACGCGGTCGATCCAGCCGGTGTCGGCGACGGCGTCGATCACCTCGGGCTGGTCGAGCAGGTCGAGCACGAAGCTCTTGTTGGTGGCGCCGCCCTCGATGATCACGGTGGTGGCGGCCATCGCGCGGCGCAGGCGGGCCAGGGCCTGCTCGCGGTCGCGGCCGTAGGCGATGATCTTGGCGATCATCGAGTCGAAGTCGGCGGGGATGGTGTCGCCCTCGCTGACGCCGGTGTCGACGCGGATGCCGGGCCCGGCGGGCAGCACCAGGCGGGCGATGCGGCCCGGCGCGGGGGCGAAGTCGCGGTCGGGGTCCTCGGCGTTGAGCCGGGCCTCCACGGCGTGGCCGCTCTCGGCCGGCCGGGGGCCGTCCAGGCGACCGCCGGCGGCGACGTGCAGCTGCAGCCGGACCAGGTCGGTGCCGGTGGTCAGCTCGGTGATCGGGTGCTCGACCTGGAGCCGGGTGTTGACCTCCAGGAAGGCGAACATCTTGTCGCCCGGGTGGTAGAGGAACTCGACGGTGCAGGCGCCGCGGTAGCCGACGGCCACGGCGAGCCGCGCGGCCGACTCCTTCAGCTCGTCGGCCTGGTCGCCGGTCAGGACCGGGGAGGCGGACTCCTCGATGATCTTCTGGTTGCGCCGCTGCACCGAGCAGTCGCGCACGCCCAGCGCCCACGCGGTGCCCTGGCCGTCGGCGATGACCTGCACCTCGACGTGGCGGGCGCCGGTGACCAGGCGCTCCAGGAAGACCACGCCCGAGCCGAACGCGCGCTCGGC
>NZ_JBSFGJ010000606.1:2908-4554 GCF_053596515.1 Nonomuraea sp. NPDC001684 | reverse complement strand
CCGACGTGCACAGCCGCAGGCAGCTCAGGTCCTGCCGGCCGGCGTCGGGGTGGGCGAGCATGGCGCTCATCATCGTGGGCACGTTCACCAGGACCGTGGGCCGGTGCTCGGCGATCAGCTCGAAGATCGTCTCGACCCGGCTGCGCTCGGGGAAGATCACGCCGGCCGCGCCGACGCCGAAGGGGAACAGGGCGGTCAGGTCGCGGGCGTAGCCGAAGAACAGTTTGGGCACGGGCAGCACCACGTCGTCCGGGCGCAGGTCCAGCACGCCGCGGGCGTAGGAGTCGAAGCTGACGTGCGGGCTCCTGGCGGGCAGCACGCAGGCGCGCGGCGCGCCGGTGCTGCCGGTGGTGAACTTCCACAGCGCCACGTCCCCGGCGGCGACCGGCACCGGGTCCAGGCGCGCCTCCTGCGCGCCGACCAGGGTGTCGAAGTGGTGCTCGCCGGGGCGCAGCAGGTGGCGCGGCACGCCGGTGACGAGCAGACCGGTCAGCCCCGCCGCGCGCAGGCTCTCCAGCGCCGACGGCCCCGCCACCACCAGGCGCGGACGGGCGTAGCCGGCGAAGTAGCGGTAGTCCTTGGGCCGCAGGAACGTGTAGACCTCGGCGGTGACCGCGCCGATCTTCTGGGCGCCGTACCAGGTGGCGACCGACTCCACGCTGTCGTCGGCGGCGATGAGCACCCGGTCGCCGCGGCGGACGCCGAGCTCGCGCAGCGCGTTGCCGGCGCGGTCGGCCAGGGCGCGCAGCGTCGCGTAGTCGACGCGGCCCTGGCGGGTGACGAGCGCGGTCCTGGCGCCGTCGGCGCGGTCGAGGAATCGGGCGGCGATGTTGAAAGAGTCCATGACATGCCTTCTCGCTGCTCTGCTCGCGGGCTGGTTCCGCCTTCCACGGTGCCGGGCGCGGGCCGTCCGCGGGGGGTCGGGAGGCGTCAGCAAGCTGGCGGTCGTGGCAGCTTGCTGACGGGTTTCTCCCGGATTGCGGGATGGCCGCCGCGGCGTTGACGGGCCCGCCGGGCCGCGCGTGTACTGGGGATGCGGCGGCCGCGACGGCCGTCGCGCTGCGGAGGAGAAGCGATGGCATCCACGCCCGCGGGCTCGTGGCCGGTGACGGAGACGACCGGTGAGGCGCCCGGTGACACGACCGGTGACATGACCGGTGACATGACCGGTGACATGGCCGGTGAGACGGCGATCGAGACGGCCGCGCCGATGGCCGCGCCGATGGCCGACTGCCTCGGCGGCGCCGTCCATCTGGCCTGCGCCGAATCCCCGCAGGACGAGCTCGCCGTCATCGTCGCCGGGTTCGCCGGCTACGAGGCCCAGAGCCGGGCGCGGGCCCTGGCCCGGCTCGCCGCCCTGCGCCGCCTGCGCCGCCTGCCCGGCGACGGCCCCCGGCCCGCGTGGACGGGTACGGAGCTGCGCCTGTCGGACTTCGTCGCCGACCCGCCCGCGAGCCTGCGGCGGCACGTGCCCGGCACCGGCCTGCTCAGCGGGCGGCGCTACCGGCTGCCCGTCGAGGTGGTGTGGACGGGCGGGCACGAATGCCTGATCGAGCCGGCCACGAGCGGCGTGGTGGACAGCGGCGTGCCGGAGGCGATCGCCGAGGTGTTCGCCCACGACGTGGTGGCGCGCTGGTGGGCCGAGC
>NZ_JBSFGJ010000606.1:0-2898 GCF_053596515.1 Nonomuraea sp. NPDC001684 | reverse complement strand
GGGCCGAGCCGCGCGAGCCGCTGCTGCGGGTCTCCGGCTCGCTGGACCGTCTGCTGCCGCCCGGCGTGACGGCCGCGGCCTCGGGGCTGGGGCTGCGGATGTCGGCGTTCGTGTTGTCGGTGCCCGATCTCCGGGTCGCCCTGGTGACCGTCGGCGGCGAGGGCGCGACGCTGGCCGCGGCGGCCGGCCGTACCGTGAAGTCGGCCGTGTGCGAGGCGTTCCTGCGCGCGATGGCGGCCAGGGCGCAGCCGTGGAGCACGCTGGAGCTGCCCGACTGCCTGCGCCGGTTCGCGGTGTGGCAGCGGGAGGGCGACTACGCCGCCCATCTGGAGCGCCTGGCCGTCGACGCCGATCCGCGGCTGGTGGACGAGGTGAGCGGGCTGCGTCCGTCCGGCTGGCCGGAGATCGCCGCGCGCCGGTTCGGGCACGAGCCGGTCGCCGTGCGGGCCGGCGGCGAGGTCGTCAAGGTGTTGTGCCCGGGGGCCGCGTGCTACCGGGCCGCGTCCGGGGCCACCGTGCTGCCCTGTCCTGTGCCCTGACCTCCGCGGACACCGCAACCTGCGAGGAGCGCCGGCCGTCCGGATTCCGATAATGGAAGTGCAAGCTCCGGCCGCCGAACCCCCGGGAGGTGGGGCGTGGATCTGTCCGTCATTGGAGTCACCCCCGAAGCGGAGGCGGTCTACCGCTATTTCCTGCGCCATCGGGGCGAGAGCGTCGGCTCGGTGCCCGAGGCCCTGGACCTCGATCCCGAGACGGTGGAGTCGGCGGTGGAGACGCTCGACCGGCTCGCCATGCTCGACCTGAACGACCGCCACCGGGTCACCGCGACCGAGCCGCGGATCGCCATCGAGCGTCTGGTCGAGCAGCGCCTGGAGGAGCTGAACGCGGAGATCCGCCGGGTGTTCGGCGCCCGCGACGCCATCTCCAGCTTCCTGGAGGACAAGCGGGAGGGCGACCGCTCCAACGCGGTGCTGGACATCGAGCGGGTGGAGAGCGGCGCGCGGGTCCGCCAGCGCCTGGACGACCTGGCCTTCTTCTCCTACAAAGAGACGCTCTGCCTGCACCCGGGCGGGCCGTTCAACGAGGTGATGATCGAGTCGGCGCTGCCGCTCGACACGCGCTCGCTGCGGCGCGGCCTGGCCCTGCGCGAGATCTTCCACCCCAAGGCGCTGGAGGACCAGCGCATGGTGTCGTACCTGCGCGAGCTGGCGCACCTGGGCGCCGAGATCCGCGTCACCGACCAGCCGATGGACCGCATGCTCATGTACGACCGCAGCGTGGCCGTCGTCCCGATCGATCCCAAGGCGCACTCCACGGGCGCGCTGCTGGTCCGCGAGCCGGGCCTGATCTCGCAGCTCGTCATCTACTTCGAGGGCCTGTGGAAGGCGGCCGTGCCGCTGGCCGACCACCTCGACCCGCCCGGCGAGGAGCCGACGCTGTCGAAGATGGAGCAGCGGGTGCTGGCGGTCATGGCCACGGCCGACAAGGACGAGATCGCCGCCAGGGAGCTGGACATCTCGGTGCGCACCTACCGCCGTTACGTCGCCGACCTGATGGCCAGGCTCGGCGCGGTCAACCGTTTCCAGGCCGCGCTGCGCGCCAAGGAGGAGAACTGGATCTGACGCGTTTCTTCCGTCGTTTCTCGCCGGACGGCATGACGAACCCCCGCGACCCGGTCGCGGGGGTTCTCTCGTGTTCGGCCTTTGTCTATGGGCAGACCTCCTCGGGGAAATTCACGGTCAATTCCTTTCCGGTGTCGGGGCTTTTTACGGCCAGGTGTTGCCCTGCGGGGAGGGCAGCGGGGTGGGCAGCGGCCAGGTGTTGCCGTCAGTGCCGGCCGGCGCGGGCCAGGTGTTGCCGTCCGCCTGCGGCACCACCGTGTCGGCGGCAGCGGCGGCGGCCTGCGCGGCGGTGGCGCCGACGGCCCAGAGGAGCATTCCGGAGACAATCGCGATAATCCACTGGGAAATCCTCTTGGCAACAATGCTGTTCGTCATTTCACTGCCTCTTTCTCGGCGGTTCGTGTCGCTGTTCCCTTGCACTTCCAACTTTGCGCCGCGGCGGGGGCGCGAACCAGGCTTCGGCGAGGCAGCAAGCTGCAGGGCGTTTCCGCTTCCTGCCACGTCCGGCGCGGTCAAGCACTGCAGGAGGTGACAGGAAACGGCCATCGCTCCTTAACTGGACGTACCGGAAGAGTCCGAGGAGGAAACGATGACCATCTCCCCCGAGGTCCTCCAGGAAGCCCCGCCGTCGGCCATGGACCGCCTGCGCGAGGAGCTCGCCGGCGCGCGCGAGGACATCGCGCGCGGCCGCCCGCAGGCCGTGGAGCGGCAGCACGCGCTGGGCAAGCGCACCGCGCGCGAACGGCTCGACCTGCTGCTGGACGAGGGCTCGTTCCTGGAGATCGAGATGTTCCGGCGGCACCGGGCCCAGGGGCTCGGCATGGAGGCCCAGCGGCCGCACACCGACGGGGTCGTGGCCGGATCGGGAACCATCGACGGCCGCCGCGTCTTCGTCTACGCGCAGGACTTCACCGTCTTCGGCGGCTCGCTCGGCGAGGCGCACGCCCAGAAGATCCACAAGGTGATGGACCTGGCGCTGTCCAGCGGGTCGCCGTTCATCGGGCTCAACGACAGCGGCGGGGCCCGGATCCAGGAGGGCGTGCTGTCGCTCAACGGCTACGGCGGCATCTTCCAGCGCAACGTGCAGGCGTCGGGGGTGATCCCGCAGATCGCCGTCGTGCTCGGCCCGTGCGCGGGCGGGGCGGCGTACTCGACGGCGCTGGCCGACTTCACGTTCATGGTGCGCGACACCGCCCAGCTCTACCTGACCGGCCCGGACGTGGTCGAGGCGGTCACCGGCGAGCGCATCACGCACGCCGAGCTGGGCGGCGCGCAG
>NZ_JBSFGJ010000605.1:0-4559 GCF_053596515.1 Nonomuraea sp. NPDC001684 | reverse complement strand
ACATCGTGTCCGTCGCCATCGTGGCCGGCGGCGGCGCGATCGTGACCGCTGGCGCGACCAGCGACGCGGGCACGCTCGGCGTCGTCGGCGGCCAGGCCGCGCTCGCCGCGGTGCTCGCCTACGTCTACAACCGGTGGAAGCCCGCGGGCGCTCCCGGCGTCGGCGAGGTGAAGGTGCGGGCGAACCGCACCCTGTGGCAGAACCTTCTGTCTGGTGCGATCGTGGCGGGCGGCGCCGCCGTGGCTGGGGCGGCTTCGGGTGATCTGAAGACGCTGGGTCTGGCCGCTGCTCAGGCCGCGTTCGCGGCGGTGGTGTCGGGCGTCTACAACGTCGTGCGGCCGCTGAAGTCGGAAGGTGCTCCGGCTTCGGGTGTGTGATTTCGCGCCGGCGTGCCTATCATGGGGGCGCACACGTCAGGTCCTCTTCACGGAGTGATCGGCGTTGGGTCCTCTTCCTGGGGACGTGCTTGTGCGCGCCTGAGGCTTCCTAGGGTCGCAGCCCGATGATGGTGGCGTAGGGCGCGCACACCAGACGCTGAAGTCGAAAGGGCCCTCTCCCGGTGGCTGTCCGGGGGAGGGCCCTTTCGCATGCCTGGGGTTAGAGGCCGGCGGATACGGGATGGGAGGGGGCTGGGGCGGCTTCGCGCGGGTCGAGGTGGCGGTGCATCCATTCGTCCAGGTGATGGGCGGCCTCCGCGGGGTCTTCGGGGCAGGTGTCGTGGAGTTCGGCGGGGCATGTGGGCCGGAGATGCTCCCACATGCCTAGTGGGTCGTCGGCCATGTGGGTCATGTTGAGGTGGCCGAACTGGCGGGCGAAGGTGAAGGGGTCCATGCCGAGGGCGTGGGCGAGTTCGTCGTCGGGGGTGCCGCGCATCATCTCGGTCATGACGGCGCGGGCGACGACTTTGTTCATGGTCTTGAGGGCGTCGAGGGCTTCGCGGGCGAGCGCGGCCGGTGCGCGGCGTTCGTCGTCAACGGTGGATACCAGGCTGAACAGGCGTTCGGCTGTTCTGGCGGCGGCGTTGGACAGGCCGAGGCGGGCGACCTGGTCTCCGGTCATGTCGTCGGCGGTGAATAACAGGTCGAACCGGTCGTCGGGCGGCTGAGACATGGGGAAGAGTCTCCTGCTTCGGCGGGGTCGCGCCAGCGCGCTGCGGGCCGCTGCGCTCGCTATGGGTGGGCTTGCGTCTAGAGAAGAGTAGGGATCTTCGCGCCGGTTTGGTAACCCCCGGGCGGTGTTTGCGCTGTTGGAAGCTTTCTTTCCTGATTGAGGCTTCAAGAGCGGGGGGCGGGGTTCAGCAGGTTTCGGGGGTGATGTGTTGACCTGGTTTCCAGTTGCGCGGTAGTGTTTGATCGAGATAAATATGTCCTACAGTTATAGCGGTTAACGAGGGTGCGGCCTAGTCTGCGCCGCACCTTCGGGCACCGCAGCAACACGCCAGCGCGGCGGGGACTGCGACCCCAACGCGCTGGTGTCAGCCCCAGGAACGGAGACATCGTGCTCAGCACCACCAAGTTCGCGCGGCGGCCGTGGCGGCGCGGCTTCCTGCGTAAGCAGATCCGGCAGCTCCTCAGGCCGATCGCCCCCGAGCGCGTCATGCGTGACGGCAAGGGCCACTCCCACATCACTCAGCAGGACAACCTCGCCCATCTCAACCGGATCTTCGGGTTCGGCAACTGGGACACCGACGTCAAGGACCTCGCGCTCGTGTTCGAGCAGGAGCGCACCAACGCCCAGACGGGCAAGGGCCTGGGCCGGTGGGACGTCTGCTACCGCGCCGTGGTCCGGCTGACCATCAAGGACCCGTACGGGAACGTGATCTGCCACTACGAGAACGGCAGCGCCGAAACCGCGCAGAACCAGACGCGGGGCGACGCCCACGAGCTGGCCATGAAGTCGGCGATCTCGGTGGCCATCAAGCGCGCCTCGATCCCGCTCGGCGACCAGTTCGGCCTGTCGCTCTACAACAAGGGCCAGACCGACCCGCTGGTCCTCCACACGATGGTGTGGCCCGACCCCACGCCGGAGGAGATCGCCGCCCGCGAGGCCGCCCAAGCGGCCGGGCAGAACCCGGAGGAGTCGGAGGACATCCAGGCGCACGTGCCTCAGCAGGTGTCGCTCGGCCACGACGAGGGCGACCGGCCGCTCAACGCCGAGGCCCGGGGCACAGATGCGGCGTGGCTGTCGCAGATCATCGTGCGCATCAGCCAGGCCAAGACCCTGCACGAGCTGGAGAAGGCCATCGGCGCGGAGATCGACGCCCGCATCAGCGCCGGGCAAGTGAGCGCCGAGGACGACCAGGCGCTCCGCGCGGTCTTCATGCCCAAGCGCGAAGCGCTCGCGTCCCGCGAGAACAGCACCAACGACACCCTGGCGGGAGCGGCCGCATGAGCACCAACGACGTCCAGGCGGCGGGCCTCGCGCCCGCCGCCCCGGCGGCCCCGTCCAGCCGCGCCATCGCCACCGAACTGGCCATCGCGCGTTACCTGGAGAAGCGGAAGGTCGGCCCGGTTATCACCGCCCGGATCGCCAAGTTGAAGGCCAAGGCCGACGACGAGATGCCGCTGCTCGCGCCGGGCGGCACGGAGATCGCCCACATCGCCGGCAGGCAATTCGCGACCGTCACGCAGCCGAAGGTCGGCTACCAGGTGAAGGTCACCGACCCGCCCAAGTACCAGGAGTGGGTGGAGGAGAACGCCCCCACCGAGGTCTCCCGCGCCGTCACCGTCGAGGTGTCGGCGAAGGAGGCCGACCGCGTGATGGCCGCCCTCGATGAGCTGCTCGGCCCCGGCCGCGCCCAGCTCACGGTCGAGGTGCGGCCCGCGTTCCACACCCTGGTCACCGAGGCGGCCAAGCACGGCGTGACCGCGAACCCGCTCACGGGCGAGTTCGTGGACATCCCGGGCGTGAAGGTGACGCCGACCAACCCGTCCCCGACCGTGACGTTCACTCCGGACGCGGACCAGGTGATCGAGGACGCCTACCGGGCGGGCCTGCTCACCGGCACCCGCCTGGCGGCGATCCTCGCGCTCCCGGCCGTCGAGGGCGGTGAGCGGTGATGGCTCTGGGCAGAGTCGCCGCCTCGATCCTCGGATGGCACGACGACGCCGCATGCCGGGGCGTCCCGCACTGGGTGTTCGCCAACGACACCGAGCCGCTGCGGGACGGCAGGCCGCGCCCGCCGTACGACGACGCGAAGGCCAAGAGCATCTGCGGCCCGTGCGAAGTGCGCGCGGAGTGCCTGGACGACGCGATAGCCCGCAGCGACCTGTGGCTCACGCGCGGCGGCCTCAACCGCGACGAGCTCCTCGCCGAGCGGCGGCGCCGCTACCGCAAGCGGCCCGCCGCGTGAGTCGGCCGCGACACGCCCGGGATGCACGAACCACCCGGGCGTGACCAGCCGAAACACACCCCTTGATCTTCACCGTTGGACGTAAGCCTCGCGGTCTGTTTTCGTCCGCGAGCCCGGCACCCCATGCCGGACACCTTCGGTCCCCCACCGAGAGAAAGACCTCCGCACCATGCTGCTCGACCTCTGGAAGCGCCGCCGCGCCGCCGCTTCCGCTGCGCTGGAGCCGTTCGCCAAGCCCTCTGACGAGGACCTGGCCGGCTGGCTCGCGCTGATCAGCACCCCCGACACGTTCGCGCCTGAGGCGGCCCCTGAGCCCGCCCGGCGTCATCCATACGCGGCCCGTCCTACGACCACCCCCCTCGCCCCGCTGGAGGTGCGCGCCTGATGGCCCGCATGCGGCACCACAACGTGCCTCGCTACGTCCAGGTCCCCAACGACGTCGCGTTCAACTCCGACCTGTCGTTCCGGGCCCGCGGCGTGCTCGTCTACCTCCTGGCCAAGCCGGAGGACTGGGACGTCCGCAGCGAGGCCATCGCCCGCGACGGCAAGGAAGGCCGTGAGGCCATCCGCACCGCCCTGCGCGAACTCGCCGCCGCCGGCCACTACCGGCTCGTGCGCGTGCTCAAGGGCGGCAAGGGAGGCACCTGGCACTCATTCACCGACGTGTCGTTCGTCCCGGTCCCGGAATGGGCGGCGAGCTACCGCGCCAACGGCGAGAAGCCGATCGTCATCAAGGACACGCAGACCGCCGCCAGTTACTTCCCCGCACCCGTCGAAGATGCGCCCGACCAGCCCGAAGAGGCCGAAGACGGGTTTTCGGGCCTCGGGGAAGACGACGCCCCGAAGCCCAGTTTCCCGAAGTCCGGGAACCCGGCTTCCGGAGACGCGGACTTCGGAAACCTGGGCGCTATTGAAAAGACAGTCACCGATCACAGTGACAAAACCCCGGTACCTCCCGCCGTAGGCGGACTACAGGTAGGTGAGGAGCCGGGCGGCGCGGCCGTTCCGGCCGGAGTCGACAAGCCAGCGACGACGACTCACCACGACCAGGCCCGCCCGCCGGTGGCCCCGGCCGCCGCCGTGTTCGAGCAGCTGCCCGAGGAGCTTCGCCGCCGCATCAGCAAGGGCGGCTCCGGCAAGGTGCTGGCCGCGATCCAGCGAGCGCTGTCCACGCGCACCCCGGCCGAGCTGGTCGAGCGGATCGAAC
>NZ_JBSFGJ010000604.1:0-4565 GCF_053596515.1 Nonomuraea sp. NPDC001684 | reverse complement strand
CTGACCCGGAAGGGGAACCTGCTGATCAAGGGCAGGGGACGCGACTTCGGCGCCGCGCTGGCCGCGCTGCCCGGCGGGGCCGGCCGCTACCGCGCGCTGACCGCCGGCCGCCCCCTGGACGGGCTCCTGGTCGCCGCCCCCGACCAGGGCCTGGTCATGTACGCCCCCGGCGTCCGCGAGACGGGCCTGCGCCTGGGCCGCCTCCGCCAGGTCTCCCAGGGCGCCGGCCTGTACGGCTACACCTTCGGCTGAACACCCCCTGGGCTCTCAGCGGGTGGCAGCAGCACGCGGAACAGGGCCCCCTTGCCCGGCTCCCCCTCGGCCATGATGACGCCGCCGTGCGCCTCGACCAGCGTCGCCGCGATCGACAGCCCCAGTCCGGCCCCGCCCACCCCGCGCGCCGGATCGGCCCGGTAGAACCGCTCGAACACCCGCTCGGCCACCTCCGGCGGGAACCCCGGCCCCTCGTCGGCCACCTCCACCACGGCCCGCTCGCCGTCCACCCCGACGCGCACCTCGAACGGCGTCCCGGGCGGCGTGTGCTGCAGCGCGTTGCCCACCAGGTTCCCGACCACCTGGCCGAGCCGCGACTCGTCGCCGGTCACCAGCACCTCGCCCTCGCCGCCGTCCAGGCGGACCAGCTCGATCCGCCGGTCGGGGGCGAGCGTCTGGGCGTCGATCACGGCGGTCGCGGCCAGGCTGAGCAGGTCCACCGGCCGTCGTGCCAGCTCCCGCCGCTGGTCCAGCCTGGCCAGCAGCAGCATGTCCTCCACCAGCAGGCCCATGCGCGCGGCCTGCCCCTCGATCCGGCTCAGCAGCCGCACGGCCTCGGCCAGGTCCTTCTCCTCCCCCAGCCGGAACAGCTCGGCGAACCCCCTGATCGAGGTGAGCGGCGTGCGCAGCTCGTGCGAGGCGTCGGCCATGAACCGGCGCATGACCTCCTCCGAACGCCGTGCCGCCGTCGCCGACTCGCGCGCCGACTCGGCCGCCGCCTCCCGCTCGCGCACCGCCGACTCGATCTGGGCGAGCATGCCGTTGAGCGAGCGGCCCAGCTTGCCGACCTCGGTGGTGCTCGCCCACATCGGCACCCGGCGCGACAGGTCGCCGCCCGCGATGTCCCTGGCGGTGCGGCCGATCTCGCGCAGCGGGCGCAGGCTCCGCCGTACCAGCCAGTAGCAGGCGACGCCCAGCACGGCCAGCGTGCCGCCGCCGGCGAAGGCCACGATGAGGGCGAGCCTGGCCACCGTGCCCTCGACGTCGCCGAGGCTGATGGCGATCACCCGGCTGTCGCCGTCGCGGGCCGGGACGGCGACCACCCGCCAGTCCGGCCCGCCGGACGCGCGCGACTCGACGGTGAACGGCCGCCCGCCGCGCGCGGCGACGTCCGCGCCGGTCAGCCGGGGCAGCTTGGGCGTGTGCTCCTCGGTGGACTCGCTCATCACCCGTACGGTGGCGCCGCCCGCGTCCACCAGCACCGAGTGGAACAGCCCGAAGAACCGCTGCGGCTGCCGCCCGGCCGGCCACGCCTCGGGCGGCGGCGGGTCGCGCGGCGCGGCGGCCGCCACCAGTTGCCGGTCCACCCGCTCGACCAGGTATCCGCGCAGCAGCCGCACGGCGAACAGGCCGGTCACCGTGATGGCGAGGGTGACCAGCAGCAGCGTGGCCGAGACCAGGCGCAGCCAGAGCGGGGCGCGGGCGAGGTGCTTCCTCATATGCGCGGCGGGCGCAGGATGTAGCCGACCCCGCGCAGCGTGTGCAGGTACTTCCGGTCGCCGGTGTCGATCTTGCGCCGCAGGTACGACACGTACGACTCGACCAGCCCCACGTCGGTGCGCCAGTCGCCGTTCCAGACGTGGTCGAGGATCTGCGTCTTGGACAGCACCCGGCCGACGTTCAGCATGAAGTAGCGCAGCAGCCGGAACTCCGTCGGCGACAGCCGCACCGGGACGCCGTCGCGCCAGACCTCGTGGCTCTCCTCGTCCAGCTCCAGGTCGGCGACGCTCAGCCTGTGGGGCGGCGGCGCGCCCCTGCGGGTCCTGCGCAGCACCGCCCGGATCCGGGCGATGACCTCCTCCAGGCTGAACGGCTTGGTCACGTAGTCCTCGCCGAGGCCGAGACCGGTGATGCGGTCCTCCGGCGTGTCCTTGGCGGTCACGAACAGCACCGGGACCCGGCGGCCGCGGGACCGCAGCCTTCCCGCGACCGCCAGGCCGTCGATGTCGGGCAGCATCACGTCGAGCATCACCAGGTCGGGCGTGCTCTCCTCGGCCACCCGCAGCGCCTCCCGCCCGTCGGCGGCGGTCAGCACCTCGAACCCGGCCATGCGCAGGCCGGCCGAGAACAGCTCCCTGATGTTGGGCTCGTCGTCGACCACCAGCAGCCTGGCCTCGGGCTGGTTCATCGCGGGCCCCCTCCCGGCGTGCCCTGGGCGCCCTGGGTGCCCTGGGTGATGGCGGTCGCGGTGACCGAGCCGTCGCCGGACTGCTGACCGCGCACCACGACGGTGGTGCCGGCGGCCAGGTCGGCGACCTTGCCGGGTTTGGAGATCTGGACCGTGGTCTGGTCGCTGGTGGTGACCGTCACCGTGGCGCCGTCCATGGTTCTGACGTAGATCTTGTCGCCGTCGACCTTCTGGACGGTGCCGACCGTGCCGCCGCCCATGCGCTGCCCGAACCCGCCGTTCTGGGCGCCGTTCTGGGCGCCGTTGCCGCGCTGGGCGTAGCCGCCGCCGGGGAACTGGCCGTTCGTACGCCCGAGCTGCGCGGCGGCCGGCGCGGCGTCGGACGTGCCGAACAGCTTGCCCGCCTGGATGCCGATGAGCACACCGGCCACCAGCACCACCCCGGCGGCCAGCCCGAGCGTCAGCTTCGAGACGCCGCCGCGCGGCCGGACGGCGAGCTCCTCCCCCAGGTCGTCGGGGAAGGGCGAGGAGTCGAGCCGGTCCATGTCTTTCTCCTTACTCATGCCGCCTACTCGTGCCGCAGGGCCTGGATCGGCCGCAGCTTGGCCGCCCTGTTGGCGGGATAACTGCCGAAGAACAGCCCGATCCCCACCGACACGCCGAGCGCCAGCGCGACGGACGACGGCACGAGGACCGGCTCGATGCCGGCCACGGTGAACCGGGTGCCGACGAAGGCCACCAGCACCCCGAGCAGCCCGCCGACCAGGCTGAGCAGGGTGGCCTCCATCAGGAACTGGCCCAGGATCGCGCTGCGCGGCGCGCCGATCGCCTTGCGGATGCCGATCTCCCGGGTCCGCTCGGTCACGGTGACCAGCATGATGTTGGTGATGCCGATGCCGCCCACCAGCAGCGAGATCGCCGCCACCGCCCCGAGCAGCACGGTGAACGTGCCGGTGGCCTCGCTCACCGTCTCCTGCAGGGTGGCCTGGTTGAGTATCCGGTAGTCGGGATTGCCGTCGGTGATGCCGTGCCGCTGGTTCAGGACGGCGGTCACCTCCGACTGCGCCGCCGTGGTGGCACCGGCCCCGGTGGCCTGCACGACGATCGAGTCCAGCGAGCCGAACCCGCTCAGGCTCTGCTGCACGGCGGGCAGCGGCGCCACGGCCACGTCGTCGGCGTCCTGCATGCCGGTGGAGCCGCTCTCCTTGAGCACCCCCACCACCGTGAACGGCACCCCGGACACGCTGACCTGCCGGCCGATCGGGTCCACCGCGCCGAACAGCTCTTCCACCACCGTCTGGCCGAGCACCACGACCTTCCTGGCGGCCAGCACGTCGTCGTTGAAGAAGTACGTGCCCTTGGCCACCGGCTTGTTCATGGCCTCGAAGTAGCTGGGGTAGGTGCCGACGAACTGCGCGATCGTGTGGCTGGCGGCGCCGTAGGCGGCGGTGGCGGAGTTGGCGCCGACCACCGGCGAGACGGACCTGACCGACGGCGCGAGCGTCCGGTCGGTGAGCGCCTTGGCGTCGGCCAGGCTGAGCTGCCTGGCCTGCGTGCGCGGCCCGGTGTTGCCGCCGCCGCCCGGCGCGCGCCCGCCGAAGCCGCCCCCGCCGCCGCCCCCGCCCGAGAAGGACGGGGAGATCGTCAGCGTGTTGGCGCCGAGGCGCTGGATGTTCTTCTGGATGCTCTGCGAGGAGCCCTCGCCGACCGCCACCAGCAGGATGACCGCGGCGACGCCGATGAGGATGCCCAGGGTGGTCAGGGCGCTGCGCATCTTGTTGGCCAGCAGGCCGCGCAGCGCGAAGCGGAGGATCTCAAGCTGGTTCACTGGCCGCCGTCCTCGGGGGTGGTCCGTCGACCGGCGCCTGGCGGCGGTCCTCCACGATCTCGCCGTCCACCAGCCGGATCACCCGTTTGGCGTGCGCGGCCACGTCGTCCTCGTGGGTGATGAGCACGATCGTGCGTCCGGACTCGCTCAGCCGGTCGAGGATCCGCAGCACGTCGCGGGTGGAGGCGGTGTCCAGGTTGCCGGTGGGCTCGTCGGCCAGCAGCAGCGCGGGGGCGGTGACCAGCGCCCTGGCCACGGCCCCCCCGGCGGGTGGCCCCCGGGGAGGGGGGTGGGCGCCGGGCCCCCCCCGGCGGGGGGCCCCCCCGGGAACCCCCG
>NZ_JBSFGJ010000603.1:0-4597 GCF_053596515.1 Nonomuraea sp. NPDC001684 | reverse complement strand
GCCCGACCATGCGGAGGGCGGCGCCCGACCGTCTTTGCGCAGAGCGGTGGCTAGCCATCCTTGCGCAGAACGGTGGTCCACCGTCCTTGCGCAGAACGGTGGTCCACCGTCCTTGCGCAGAACGGTGGTCCACCGTCCTTGCGCAGAGCGGTGGCTAGCCGTCCTTGCGGAGGGCGGCGCGTCCCTCGGCAGCGCCGACGAAGCGCATCATGCCGAGCGGCACGTCCCCTTGCGTCTCCTGGGGTGTCCGCCGCGCGGGACGGGAGGCGTCCCGGTCGGACGGCAGCACGTACGGCCGCCTGAGCACTTCGTCCAGGATGAACACGGTTTCGGTGGCCTTGACCGCCGGGATGTTGGCCAGGCGGTCGGTCACCATGGCGTGCACGGCGGCCACGTCGGAGACCCGTACCTGGATCATGGCGTCGTGCTGGCCGGTGGTGATCGCGCAGTACTCGACCTCGGGCATCCGGGCCAGTTCGGCCCTGAACTGCTTCCACATCTGCTGGCGCACGGTCACGAAGATCAGCGCGGTGATGCCGAGCCCGGCACGCACGTGGTCGATCTCCGCGGTGAAGCGCTTGATCGCGCCGTCGGCGCGCAGCGCCTCGAAGCGCGTGTAGGCGTTCGCGCGGGAGATGCCCACCCGTTCGGCCAGCGCGGCGACCGAGATCCTGCCGTTCTCGCGCAGGACCTCAAGGATCTTCATATGGACGTCGTCCAGTTCGAGACCGATGCCGATCCGTCCAGGCTGACCGCCGCCGCTGGCACCATTTCTGGAAATATCACTCATCATTACACCTCGACCATTTATATCCGTCTCGCGGACCGCACATGACCTGGACGTTCTGCCGGACAATCCTCGACATCCTTCTCCCGAACGTCCAATTTGGAGGACCCCATGGCGACCCGCTCGCAGACGGCGGCAGTGCTGCTCGCCGGTGCGCTCGCCCTCGCCGCCTGCGGAAGCGGCGGCACCTCGCAGACCCCGGCGGCCTCCGGTGGCGGTGGGAAGACGCTCGTCATCGACACGTCGTTCGACCTCAAGACGGCCGACCCCGGCCGCACCTACGAGCCGACCGGGCTCATCGTCGGCAAGGCCGTCTACGAGACGCTGCTGACCTTCGACGGTTCCGACGTGACCAAGCCGGTCCCGGCGCTGGCCGAGTCCTACGAGCTGAGCGAGGACGGCAAGACGCTGACGCTCAAGCTCAAGAAGGGTCCCACCTTCGCCGACGGCTCGCCGATCACCGCCGACGACGTGGTGTTCTCGCTCAACCGCGTGCGCGACATGAAGGGCACCCCGTCGTTCCTGCTGGACGGCGTCGAGGTGGCCAAGACCGACGACTCGACGATCACGCTGACGTCGAAGGCGCCGAACCCGGCGCTGCCCTACATCCTGCCGAACCCGGCGCTGGGCATCCTCAACAGCAAGGTCGCCAAGGAGCACGGCGCGACGGCCGACGCCCAGGACAAGGCCGAGCAGTACCTGAACGCCTCCTCGGCGGGGTCAGGGCCGTACACGATCGAGTCGTTCAACGTGAGCAGCCAGGTCACGCTCAAGGCGAACCCGAAGTACTACGGCACCAAGCCGGCCTACGACAAGGTCGTCATCCGCAACGTCGAGGCCGCCACGCAGAAGCTCAACGTGCAGCGCGGCGACAGCCAGGTGGCGCTGAACCTGTCCGGTGACCAGGTCACGAACATGCCCTCCACCCTGCAGGTGAAGAAGACCGCCTCGGCGAACGTCATCTTCCTGCTGGCCAACCAGGACTCGGGCGTCAGCAAGACCACGCCGAACGCCAAGTTCGTCGAGGCCGTGCGCAAGGGCGTCGACTACGCGGGCCTGCTGGAGCTGGCCGGCGAGGGCTCGACGCAGGCGCCGGGCGTGATCCCGTCGCAGCTGCTCGGCGCGCTGCCGCCGGAGCAGGCTCCCAAGCGGGACGTCGAGGGCGCCAAGGCGGCCCTGGCGGCCAGCGGCGTGTCGAACCCGACCGTCAAGCTGGAGTTCCCGAGCGAGCTGACCGTCAACGGCCTGTCGTTCCAGCCGCTGGCCGAGCGCATCCAGGCCAACCTCAAGGAGGTCGGCATCACGGTGGACCTCCAGCCCGCGCCGGTGACGACCGCGCTGGACAACTACCGCAACGGCAAGGAGGAGATGGGCCTGTGGTACTGGGGCCCGGACTACCCGGACCCGAGCGACTACCTGGCCTTCGCCCCCGGCAAGACCGTGGGCCTGCGGGCCGGCTGGAAGGAAGGCGCGGCCAAGGAGATCGAGGCGGCCGCTGACAAGGCCGCGACCGCGATCGGCGACGAGGCCCGCAAGACGGCCTACGCCGACCTGCAGACCAAGCTCAACACCTCCGGCCCGTTCGTGCCGCTGATCCAGCCGAGCCAGAACATCGTGTCGGCCGCGTCCGTGACGGGCCTGGAGTACCACCCGGTCTGGACCGTGGACGTCGCCGACCTCGGCGCGAAGTAAGGAGACCGTCAGGTGTCCGACAACCCGGGCGCGGCGGGCTCGCCGCCGCGCCCCGGCGCCGGCTCCCCGGTCGAGGCGGCCGCCGCGGGCACGCGGCGGCGGCGGGGCGTGCACCCGCTGGCGCGCTTCCTCATCCGGCGCATCCTCATCGCCGTGCTGCTGGCCTGGGGCATCACGCTCGTCACGTTCCTGCTGACGAACCTGGTGCCCGGCGACCCGGTGGCCGCCAACCTGGGCCAGCGGGCCCTGGGCGACCCGGCCATCGTGGCGCAGTGGCGGTCCGAGCACGGCCTGGACAAGCCGCTGTGGCAGCAGTACGGGATCTATCTGCAGGGCCTGGTCCAGGGTGACCTGGGCATGAGCCAGCAGAGCCACCGCCCGGTCAGCCAGGACCTGGCCGAGTTCGTCCCGGCGACGCTGGAGCTGGCGGGCGCGGCGATCCTGATCTCGCTGGTGCTGGGCGTGGCCTTCGGCGTGGTCGCCGCGCTGCGCAGGGACCGGCTGTCCGACCACGTGCTGCGGCTGGTCAGCCTGATCGGCATCTCGGTGCCGACGTTCTGGCTGGCGCTGGTGGCGTTCTACGTGTTCTTCTTCCGGTTGCAGATCACGCCGGGCAGCGGTCGCGTGGACGCGGCGCTCGGCTCGGCGCCGGCGGTGACCGGGCTGCAGACGGTCGACGCGCTGCTGGCGGGCCGGTGGGACATCTTCACCTCCGCCGTCGGCCATCTGATCACGCCCGCGCTGGTGCTGGCGCTGTACACGATCGGCCTGCTGACCCGCTTCACCCGTTCGGCGGTGCTGGAGGTGCTGGGCCAGGACTACGTCCGGGCGGCCCGCGCCAAGGGGCTGCCGGGCCGGGTGATCCTGTTCAGGTACGTGCTGCGTTCGGCGCTGGTCCCGATCATCACCGTGGCCGGTCTCGCCTTCGGCAGCCTGCTGTCCGGCACCGTCCTGGTCGAGGCGATCTTCGCCTGGCCCGGCGTCGGCCAGTACGCCTACAAGAGCGCCACCAGCCTCGACCTGCCCGCCGTGATGGGCGTCGGCCTGGTCGTGGGCGTGGTCTACCTGGTCATCAACCTGATCGTGGACGTGCTGTACGGCGTCATCGATCCCCGAGTGAGGCTGCAATGAGAGGCAAGGGTCTGCTGGGCAGGCTGCCCGAGGCGTGGCGGCAGCCGCTGGCCGTCGCGGGCGCCGTCCTGGCCGTGGCCTGGCTGGTGATCGCGCTGGCCGCGCCGTGGCTGGCGCCGCACGACCCGCTGGCCCAGGACCTGCCGCGGCTGGCGCCCCCGGGGCCCGGCCACTGGTTCGGCACCGACCAGCTCGGACGCGACATCCTGAGCCGCGTCATGTACGGCGCGCGGGTGTCGATCCCGCTGACGCTGCTGCTGGTCGTGCTGTCGGTGCTGGTCGGCGGCCTGCTGGGGGCGTGCGCCGGGTACTTCGGCAAGTGGGTCGGCGAGACGATCATGCGGATCGCGGACCTGGTGTTCGCGTTCCCGACCGTGATCCTGGCCATGGTGGTGGCCGCGGCGCTGGGCGCGAGCCTGGGCAACGCGGTGCTGGCCGTGCTGGTGGTGGCCTGGCCCGCCTACGCCCGCGTCACCCGCGGGCTGGTGCTGGGCGTGCGCGAGCGGGAGTTCGTGCTGAGCGGGCGGCTGCTGGGCTTCTCGGTGTGGCGCTCGCTGCGGGTGGACGTGCTGCCGAACGTGACCGGCCCGATCCTGGTGCTGGCCACGCTCGACATCGGCACGGCGCTGCTGCTGCTGTCCGGCCTGTCGTTCCTGGGCCTGGGCGCCAAGCCGCCGTCCCCCGAGTGGGGCGCGATGGTGGCCTCCGGCGTGGAGGTCTTCGACAGCTGGTGGGTGGCGACGTTCCCCGGCCTGGCGATCCTGACCGTGGTGCTGGCGTTCAACTTCCTCGGCGACACGCTGCGGGACGCGCTCGACCCGCGGACGGCCCGCGCGATCAAGGAGCGTGCGTTGTGACGCTGGACATCACCGGCCTGAAGGTGTCGATCCATGGAAGTGCCCGGGCAGGACCTCGATGAAGTCCACGACGTGCCCCTGGAGCTGCGTGGACCGGCCGAACCCCGACGGGTAGCGCAGCAGCCTGTCG
>NZ_JBSFGJ010000602.1:0-4599 GCF_053596515.1 Nonomuraea sp. NPDC001684 | reverse complement strand
GCCGACGAGGCGGCGCGAGGTGTCCGGGGCGGCGTCCCCGGTGGCGGCGATGACACCGGCGTTGGCCATCAGCAGGATGACCATGTCCTGGTCGGTGAAGTCCGCCCGCAGCCGGCCGGTGGCCTTGGCGCGCTCGATGAGGTCGAGGAAGCCCTGGTAGGCCGCGGCCCGGCGCTTCTCCAGCGCCTTGGCCGCGGGGAACGTCATGGCCAGCACGTCGGCGAAGCCGCGGTCGGCGGCCTGCATGGCGCACACGGCCTGGACGTAGCCGACGAAGCCGTGCCAGGGGTCGGGGTCGGCCAGCGCCTCGGCGACGGCGGCGGCGTAGGCGTCCATGCGGTCGGCGAAGACGGCGTTGATGAGCTCCTCGCGGGTGGCGAAGCGGCGCGACAGGGTGGCCTTGCCGACCCCGGCGGCACGGGCGATGCAGGCCATGGAGACGCCGAGGCCGTGGCTGGCGTACAGGCGGCGGGCGGTGGCCACGATGCGTTCGCGGTTGCGTTCGGCGTCGGCGCGCAGGCCCGGCCCGGGCTGCTCGCCGGAGGGTGCGGAGGCGTCGGCGGGATGATCCATGCCTCCATCCTACCCAAGTGGAACGACCTACCCATTTTTCTTGTTACGCTGGGCAGCACGAAACGGGTAGCCCGTTCCACTTTTCTGAGAGGTGCAGCTCATGCGTGCTGTCATGCTGAACTCCGTCCCCGCCGACCCGGCCCTGGCCGACCTGCCCGTCCCCCGGCCGGAGGCCGGCGAGGTGCTGGTGAAGGTCACCGGCGCTGCGGTCAACGGCTTCGATCTGGCCGTGGCCGCCGGCTATCTGCAGCAGATGATGGAGCACCGGTTCCCGCTGGTGGTGGGCAAGGACTTCGTCGGCACCGTCGAGGCGCTCGGCGAAGGCGCCGAGGGCTTCGCCGTCGGGCAGCCGGTCTTCGGCGTGGTGATGAAGCCGTTCCTCGGCCCCGGCTCGATGGCCGAGTACGTGACCGTGTCCGCCGGTTACGGCATCGCCCCGCTCCCCCAGGGTCTGGCCGCCGCGGAGGCGGGCGCGCTGGGTCTGGCCGGCACCGCGGCGCTGGACAGCCTCGACGCCGTGGCCCTGACCGAGGGCGAGACGGTGCTGATCTCCGGCGCCACCGGCGGCGTGGGCGCGCTGGCCGTGCAGCTGGCCGCCGCCCGCGGCGCCCGGGTGATCGCCACCGGCCGTCCCGGCGCCGAGGCCGACTTCGTCACCGGGCTCACCGCCGCCGAGGTCGAGCTCGTCGACCACGGCGGCGACCTGCCCGCCCAGGTCCGCGCGCTGGCCCCGGCGGGCGTGGACGCCGTGCTGCACCTGGCGGGTGACGGCGCCGAGCTGGCGGGACTGCTGCGCGGCGGCGGCCGGCTCGCCTCGACCCTCGGCCTGACCCAGGACGCCGTCCAGGGGGCCGCGGTCACCGTGCACACTGTCATGGCCGACCCGAACCCGCGGACCCTGAGCGAGCTGGCCGCCCGGGTCGCGGCCGGTGCGCTGCGCGTGCCGGTCACCGCCACCTACCCGCTGGAGCAGGCCCCCGAGGCGTTCGCCGCCTTCCGCGCGGGCACCCTCGGCAAGATCGCCATCGCGTGCTCCTGACGTCCCCGGCCTGAAGGCCCGGGACCGTCCTCACCCCTCGACCGGCCACGCCGGGGCCCCTCGCCCCGGCCACACCCCCCTTCCGCGAAGGAACCCGTGATGAACATCGCCCTGTGGATCGTGCAGGCCGTGCTGGCCCTCCTGTTCGGGCTCGCCGGACTCACCAAGTCCACCCAGCCCAAGGAGAAGCTGGAGCCCAGACTGCCCTGGGCCGAGGACTTCTCCGCCGGCGCCGTCCGTCTCATCGGCCTCACCGAGCTGGCCGGCGCGCTCGGGCTGATCCTGCCCGCGGTCACCGGCGTCGCGCCCGCCCTGACCCCGCTGGCCGCGGCCGGCCTGGCCGTGGTGATGGTGCCGGCCGCGCTCGTGCACGTCCGCCGCAAGGAGCCCGGCGCGATCGCCGTCAACGCGATCCTGTTCCTGCTGGCCGCGTTCGTCGCCTGGGGGCGCTTCGGACCTCACCCCTTCTGAGCAGCCCTAGACCGGGACGCGCGGGCTCTCGGCCGGGCGGCGCGGCTCGGTCTCGGCGCGGCGGGCCACCAGGCGCTCGCGCAGCCGCATCGCGGGCAGCTCGACCAGGTAGTAGCTGACCGTCGCGACGGCGACCGTGCCCACGAGCACCACCGCCAGCAGCTCCCAGAAGCCGGACTTGCCCATCACCATCGGCATCGGCACCGGCGGCGCGCCGAAGACGCTGCCGTTCTGCAGCCAGAGGTACTGCAGGATGAAGTGCCACAGGTAGACGCCGTAGGAGATGCGGCCGAAGAAGCGCATCGGACGGTTGGTGAGCACCGCGTCGATGACCTTCGAGTGCACGCCGGGCACCACCACCGGGGCGATGACCAGCAGCGCGAAGATCAGGAACAGCACCATCTCGGCCATCGCCTCGGGCACGGTGGCGTAGTCGGCCATGCCGGGCTTGCCGAACGGCCGGATGCAGTTGATCACGTAGACGACGGCCGCGCCCAGCCAGAACAGCAGCGGCCGGCGCGCCACCAGGCGGTAGAAGGCGGGCGTGGTGTCCTTGGCCTCCGCGTACGCCGACAGGATGGCCAGGCCCATGCCGATGGCCAGGAAGCCGGTGAAGCCGATCACCCAGAAGTACTCGTACGGGAAGGGGCCCATCGACTCCAGGTGCGTGTACGCGGTCCAGGCCAGGCCGACGAGCACGAAGACGCCCAGCGGGACCAGCAGGCGGCGGGCCTTGGCGCCGGGGTCGGCGGCCTTCCTGGCGTACCGGTCGAAGATCCAGGCCAGGATGGGCAGCGCCAGGTAGAAGGTGACCTCGGCGGGCACGGTCCAGGTGGGCTCCAGCCCGGCGTAGCCCGCCTCGGGGCCCGGCACGTAGTAGTGCATGAGCAGCAGGGGGCTGAGCACGTACCAGAGGCCGTCGACGCTCTTGAGGTTGAGCAGCAGCAGCGCCGCCACGGCCACCAGCCAGTACGCGGGCAGGATCCGCAGCATGCGCTTGATCAGGTAGCCCTTGAGCTCAGGACGCGGCGTGCCGACGATCGTCGCCCTGGCGAACGGCCGGTACAACAGCAGGCCGGACATCACGAAGAAGGGCGGCAGCAGCACGTTGAGGCCCTGGATCAGCACGGGCCAGATGCCGACGGACGGTTTGTCGTAGAAGCCGATGACGCCGGCGGCGAAGGCGACGTGCACCACGATCACGCCCAGTGCCAGATATCCGCGCAGCCCGTCGAGCCGAGGGGCACGTTTGCCGGGGCCGCTCCTCTTGATGATCTCCGGTGAGGTCATGGCATGTTTCCTCGCAGTTCGCTCGCTGATGGGGCTCGGCGCCCCCTCGGCGCCATCGTCACGCGGGGCCGCGGGCGGCCGCATCTCGTGTCGTGCTGAATTCCCCGTGCCGCCGGACGGCCTTTTCCACATCTTCCGAAATGCGTTTCCGGCGAATTGCAGGAAGCGGTCCCGGCGGGGCAGGTAGCTGCCCTGAAATGCCCTGTCGCCCGTTCCCCGGGGCGCGCATCGTTGGGGCCATGAGAGAAGACACCGTTCTGACGTACTCGTCCTACCTGGCGCTGGAGGAGATCCTCACGGCGCAGCGACCGGTTTCCGAGAGCCATGACGAGACCCTGTTCATCATCGTCCACCAGGTGTACGAGCTGTGGTTCAAACAATTGCTGCACGAATTCGCCGAGCTGCAACTCGAACTCGCCGGCGGATTCACCGCGCACGCCATGCGGACTTTGCACCGGTCCTTGAAGCTGATGCGGCTCGCGGTCTCCCAGATGGACGTCATGGAGACGATGACGCCGTTCCAGTTCGCCGCCTTCCGCGGCAAGCTGGGCACCAGCAGCGGCTTCCAGTCGGCGCAGTTCCGCGAGATCGAGGCGGTGCTGGGCCGGCGCGACGAGCGCATGCTGCTCGGCCAGGCCGAGGGCACCCCGGCGCGCGCCCGGATCGAGGCGGCGATGGCCAGGCCCACGCTGTACGACTCGCTGCTGACGTACCTGTACCTGCGCGGCTACGAGGTGCCGCAGGACCGGTTGCACCGCGACGTACGGCTGCCGCTGGAGCCGTCGGAATCGGTGCAGGACCTGCTGCTGCGGGTCTACCGGGACGACACCGGCGCGGCCCAGCTCTGCGAGCGCTTGGTGGACCTGGACGAATGCCTCCAGGAGTGGCGGTACCGGCACCTGAAGATGGTCGAGCGCACCATCGGCGCCCGGCCGGGCACCGGCGGCTCCAGCGGCGGGGCGTACCTGCGGGCCTCGCTGACGCCGTCGTTCCCGGACCTGTGGGCGGTCAGGAGCATGGCATGAACGACATCTCGGGACGTCTGGCGCCGCACTACTCGGCCTTCCGCGCGGCGGACCGGCTGCTGCTCACCGGCCACTCCCACCAGGCCTGGCCGGACGTGGCGCTGGCCGGGCAGATCGAGGCGTTCGACGACGCCGCCAGGGACGTGGACGACAAGTGGGCCGCCGCGTTCAAGAAGGCCGACCGGGTCAGGGAGGGGTTCC
>NZ_JBSFGJ010000601.1:0-4611 GCF_053596515.1 Nonomuraea sp. NPDC001684 | reverse complement strand
CCGCGTGCCGGGTCGGCCCGCGCGTTCGGCGAGGAGCCGGCCGGTGGCGCGCAGGACCACGTCGAGGTCGCCCTCGACGGCGGCGACCAGGGCGGCCAGCCGGGCGGCGGCGGACAACGCGGCCACCCGGTCGCCGAACAGCCGGGCGCCGCCGGGCAGCGGGTCGGGCAGCGGTTCGCGTCCGGCGAGCTGGGCGGCCGTCAGACGGGCGGCGATCTCGCGCAGGGCGAGCGGGTTCGCGCCGGTCAACGTGACCAGCTCGCGCCGCACCTGGGTGGGCAGCGCGCCGTGGCGGGAGGACAGCAGCTCGTCCGCGGCGGCCTCGGCCAGGCCGCGCACCTCCACCGTCAGCGGCACGCCCTTGACCGCGGCGTCCCCGCGCACCGCGAGCAGCATCGCGACGCGTTCGGTCGCGAGCCGCCTGGCGGCGAACAGCAGCGCGTCGGCCGAGGCCCGGTCGACCCACTGGAAGTCGTCCACCACGCAGACCAGCCCGTCCGGCGCGGCGGCCTCGACCAGCAGCGAGAGCACGCCGGCCGCCAGCAGGAACCGGTCACCGGCGCCCCCGGCCGCCAGCCCCAGGGCCGCGCGGACTGCGAGGCGCTGCGGCTCGGGCAGCGCGTCGAGCGCGCCGGGCGAACCGGCCACCGGCCACAGAAGCTGGTGCAGAGCCGCGAACGCCAGGTCGGACTCCGACTCGACGCCGGTGAGCCGCAACACCCGCATCGCGCCGCCGCGCGCGGCCGCCGCGTCGAGCAGGGCCGTCTTGCCCGCCCCCGCCTCGCCGCGCAACACCACCGCGCCGCCGGCGCCGTCGCGGGCGCGCGCGATCACCTCGTCGAGAACGCTGATTTCCGCAGATCTGCCGTAGAGCACAAGCCCCTACCCTAGGCGCGCGGCCCGGCCCGCCGAGCCCCGGAGACCGTCCCTACGTGGGCAACCACGCAGGCCACCAGGGCAGGACGAGAAGGAGCTGCGGCCACAGCCGCCGGGCGGCCCACGGCAACCGCGAGAGCAACTGGACCGGCAGGGACAGCAGCGCCGACCCGGCCGACACGGCCGGGAAGAGCACGAACCTGCTCAGCACCCAGACGGCGCCGGCGAAGCCCTCACCCGCGCTCAGGTCACCCTCGCAGTAGACGTGCGCGTGCGCCACCAAGGAGACCTCGTACCAGGTGCCCGCGGTCGCGCACGCGATCGCGGCGACGGCCGGGAACGCGGAGCCGAAGGCCCAGCGAACACCCCTGGCCCCGGACGACGGCCTGCTCCGATCGGTCACGCCGACATCGAAGCAGACCGGTTTGCGGCCGATGCGCACCCGAGGTGAAGATTCGGTGCAGGGCCCCGATCACCTCGGCCACACTGGTCCCATGGAATACGTCGGACGGGTGCCCGCGCCGCCGCTCGACCGGTTCATCGACGACATCTACTGCCTGACCGGGGTGCCGCGACACCGGCTGATGAACGTCCCGCCGATGCCGTCGGGACACCTGTTCGTCAACCTGGGCGACCCCGCCCGCCTGTGGGACTCCGACCCTTCCGTGCCGCCGGCGGTGTTCGCCGACGGCTGGTTCATGGGGATGTGGACCAGGCGGTTCCGCTACGAGTACCCCGCCCGGGTGCGGCTGGTCGGGGTGCACTTCAAGCCGTGGGGGATGACGCCGTTCGTCGGCGTGCCGGCGGGCGAGCTGCGCGACCGGTGGGTGCCGGCCGACGCCCTCTGGCAGCGGTCCCTGGGCCGGATCCGCGACCGGGCCGGCGACCTCGCCTCGGCCGCCGGCGTCCTGCGGGTGGTGGAGGAGGAGCTGCGGGCGCGGTTCGCGGGGACGGCGTCGCGCAATCTCGACCTGGTCCGGCACGCGGGCGGCCGCCTGGCGGCGACGTACGGCGCGGTCCCGGTCGGCGCGCTGGCCGACGCCGCCGGGGTGAGCGGCAACCACCTGGCCGCGCAGTTCAAGTCCCATGTCGGCGTCACCCCGAAGCGGGTGGCCCGGATCTACCGCTTCGCCCGGCTGATCCTGTCGGTGGACGCGTCGCGCCCGGTCGACTGGACGGCGCTCGCCCACACGGCGGGCTACTTCGACCAGGCCCACTTCAGCAGGGAGTTCAAGGACTTCACCGGCCACACCCCGACCGAGTACCTGGCCCTGCGGCGCCGCTTCCCCGCCGAGCCGGGCTTCCCGCCGGACGGCGGCCCGATGCCCGCCGATTGATTTTCTACAAGCCCGGCAGCCCTCCGGGACGGCAGGATCGCAGGCGTACTTCTGACGAGGACCGAGGAGACCCTGTGGGCGCAGTGATCATGAACGGCGCGGTGTCGGTGGACGGCTTCATCGCCGACGGCAACGACGACGTCGGCCCCCTGCACGACTGGTACTGGAACGGCGACACCCCGCTCACGCTGGGCGACGACCCGGACTACGACCATTCCGGCGCGGGCGGCCGCTTCAGGGTCTCCAAGGCGTCGGCGGAGTACGTCCGGCCGATCTGGGAGTCGGTCGGCGTGATCATCATGGGCCGCACCCTGTTCGACCTGGTGAACGGCTGGGAAGGACGGCCGCCCGCGGGGGAGCACGTGGTCGTGGTGTCCCACCGGCCCAAGCCCGAGGGCTGGCACCCCGAGGCGTCCTACCATTTCGCCGCCGACGTGACGGCCGCCGTCGCCCGGGCCCAGGAGCTCGCCGGGGACCGGGTCGTCAGCGTGAACGCCGGCGACGTCGGCGGCCAGCTGCTCGCGGCCGGTCTCGTGGACGAGGTGGCGATGGACGTCGTGCCGGTGGTGTTCGGCTCCGGCAAGCCCTACTTCGGCCGCGTCGCCGGGCAGCACCTCCTGGCGGACCCGCACGTGGTCGTCCAGGGCGAGGGGGTGCTGCACCTGCGGTACAAGGTGCGCCGCTAGTCGCGGCCGACGATCCGCGCGAGGTCCCTGCGGAACGCCGATCCGTCCGGCGACGGGTGGCTCATCCGCCGGTCGGCCAGGATCGCGGCCGATCCGCGGAAGCTAGCCTGACGCCGTGACATCCGTTCTGCTGTGGTGCGCGCTCGTCGGCGTAGCCCTCCTGTACGGCGCGGCCGTCCGCGGCACGGCCGGGATCACGATCGCGGTCGCCGCGGCTCTGGTGGCGGCGGCGACGGCCGTCGCGGCGGCCCGCGGCTGGCCGCCGCAGGCGCTGGCGGGCGTGGCGCTGGTGGCGGGCGGCGTGGGCGCGGTCGTCTGGGCGTTCGGGCGGGCGCACCGGCGGGGCCGGACGCGGCGGGCGGCCCTGGCCGCGCACCGGGCGGCGCGATCGCGGGCGGCCGCGGCCGTGGCGGACGCCGTGCGCCTCAGGATGGCCGCCGAACTGCACGACACCGCCGCCCACCGGCTCACCGGCATCGCGGTGGCCGCGGCGTCCGCGCTGCACGTGGCCGACCCGGCGATGCGGGAGTCCGCCCTGCGCCACGCCGGGGACGCCGCCCGCCTGGCCCGCGCCGAACTGGCGGGCGCGCGGGAGGCCGTCCGCGACCTGCCGGCGATCGACGCCCTGGTCGCCGGCCGGCCCGGCCCAGGCGCGGACCCCGGCCGGATCGGCTACCGCAGGACGGCCGCCGCCGCGCCGCCCGAGGTCGCGGCGGCCGCCTACCGGGTGGTCCAGGAGGGCCTCACCAACGCCGCGCGGTACGCCGGCGGCGCCCGGGTGGACGTCGCCGTCCTCGGCGAACCCGGCCGGCTGACCGTCGAGGTGCGCGACACCGGCGGCGCGCGGGAGCACGACGACCTGGGCACCGGCCACGGCCTGTCCGGGCTGGCCACGACCGTGGCGGCCTGCGGCGGCACGCTCACGGCGGGCCCGGACGCCGGCGGCTGGACGGTCCGGGCCGCCTTCCCCGCCCCCGCCGGGCCGCCCCCGTTCCGGCGGGCGTGGTGGCGCGGGCGGCGGGCCTGGGACGCGGCGCTGGCCGGGCTCGCCGTCGCGTTGACGATGGGGGCGAGCCTGCTGCCGGGAGGCACTCCGGCGCCGCGGGAGTTCCTCGTGCTCGGCCCCCTCTTCGTCCTGCACGCCCTGCCTCTGTGGTGGCGGGTGCGGCGGCCCGCGTGGAGCCTGGCCGCGATGTTGTCGATCCATCCGGTGGCGATGGCGGGCCTGACCCCGACCCCCGCGGGCGACCTGTTCCTCTGGGCGTGGTGGGTGGAGCTGGCCCAGCTCTACGCCTTCGGCGCCCACCACCCCAGGCGCCGGGGCGTGCTCGCGATCCTCGCCGTCGGCCTGGTGGGCGGCCTCGCGCTGGCCCTCGGGCCGGGCATCGCCGGCGACCGGACGGCCGCCTGGGCGGTGCTCGCCACGGCCGTGGCGCTCCTGTCGGCTCCGGCGTGGGCGGCGGGCGTCCTGGTCGGCCGGGCGCGGGCGCGGCGGCGGGCGGCCGCGACCGCCGAACGCGACCTGCTGGCCGGCCGGCTGGCGGACGTGGCGCGCGGCGAACGCGAGCGGATCGTCGAGGGCCTGCGCAGCACGGCGGCCCGGCACGCGGACGCGGTCGTCGCGGCGGCCGGGAAGGGCGACCTGGCGGCGGTGCGCGACGCCGCCCGCGCCGCGATCGACGCGCTCCGGCGGCTGCTGGACGAGCTGCGCC
>NZ_JBSFGJ010000600.1:0-4645 GCF_053596515.1 Nonomuraea sp. NPDC001684 | reverse complement strand
TCCGCGAGGAGGGCTGGGCGTCGCCCCCTGGGCCGAGAGCGGCCGGGCCGCCGGGCCGCCGGGCCGCCGGGTGGCCGGGTGGCCGGGTGGCCGGGTGGCCGGTGCGTTGCCCGCTCCCGGCCGATCGGCCCCTCCGGCCTTCCGGTTTCCCGTCGGAGGGCCGGTCAGGAGGCCGGGACCTCGGCGCACACGCTGACGTGCAGCGTGTCGTCGCCGTCGAACCGGAACTCCTCGACCAGGCGCAGCAGCCCGTCCTCGCCCTGCTCGACGCGGCTGCTGCTCTGGCCGCCCGCCTTGCCGCCCGCCTTGAGCGCATGGGCGTAGGAGATGGAGACGTCTGCGCCGTCGCGCGTCCCGACGAAGCGGCCGTGGGTCACGGTGTCGCCCGTGTAGCTGCCCCACACCACGCCGTCGGCCTCCCAGTACAGGAACTCCGTCGGGCTGTCGGGGTCCACCGCGCTCGCCGTCGAGCTCACCATCACGAATTTACGGCCGTTGAGATTCACGCCGTCCATAGTCACCATTTTTCTGGATCATCACCGACCGGCTGGACGTTTGGTCAGAACGCCCGGTCATGATCAACGATCCGTCCAGCGACGGCGCCGCCCCGGACCCCTGCGCGAGCAGGTTCTCGACGTCTCCGGGGTCGCCCGGTGCCGCCCGGCGCCGCCCCCTCGGCGGCCGACACGCTTGCCGCGACTTTACTTGCCGGTAGCTGACACCAGCGTTGCATAGTGTGATAGTCATGTAACACTGTGTATTCGAGAAGATTTGGGAGATCTTCATGCTGGCGTACACGCTCTCGATCGTGGCGGCCGTGGGCGTGGTGGCGCTCACCGCGCTGGTGTTCCGGCTCACGAAGAAGGGCAGCGAGGACGCCGAGCCCGACGGGGTCTCGGCCGGTCACTCCGGGTCGATGTTGTCGGCCCTGTTCCTGCTGGTGTTCGCGATCGCGATCATCGTGCCGTGGACCACCGCCGACGCCGCCCGCCAGAACGCCCAGGCCGAGAGCCAGGCCGCGATCGACGCCTACTGGGCCGCGGCCGACCTGCCCGGCACCGCTCAGCAGACGGTCCGCACCGCGCTGCGCGACTACGTCACCTTCGTGGTCAGAGACGAGTGGCCGCTGATGGCCGAGGGCCGGATGGACCCCGTCGGCGCCGCCCGGCTCGACGCCATGCGCAGCCGGGTGAGTGCCGTCGACGCCAAGACCGACGACGACAAGGACGCCCGCGACGCCGTGCTCGAACGCGTCGCCGCGATCGCCGCCGCCCGTTCCCAGCGCTCGATGGACGCCGCCGCCACCCCGCCCCAGGGGCTGCTGCTGCTGACCGTGCTCACCGGCCTGCTGGTCGTCGTCTTCCCCTACCTGGCCGGCGCGCGGCCACGCGGCCTGGCCGTCCTGCCGCTGCTCGCGATGGCCGCGATGCTCGGCTTCGGCACCTATCTGACCTGGGACATCTCCCACGCCTTCGCCGGGCCGCTGGCGGTCGGGCCGCAGGCGTTCCAGGGCGCGCTGCAGGAGTTCTCCCGCATCGCCGGGGGAATGTGACCGTGGGCGTCAGGCGTGCGCCGCTGCTGCTGGCCGCCGCTCTGCTCGCCGCGAGCGCGGCCGGCCCGGCGGCGGCCGACCTGCAATCCCCGGCGCCCGGCGCCGTGCGCGTGCGTCCGTCGCAGCTCCCGAGCCCGGGGATCACGATCCACGGCGGGCGGGGGCGCGACGGCCGCACCGGGCCGGTGGTGTCGGTGCCGGGCGCCCAGATCTGGGACGGCCCGGGGCCGGTGGTGTCGGTCCCGGGTGCGCAGATCCGGGACGATCCGGAGCCCCGGGCGTCGGTGTCGACGCGGCCCGGCGGGCGGGCGCCACGGACCGGCGCCCCTGTGCCGCGCGTGTCGATCGGCCCCGGCTCGGTGTGCGTGTACGGGCCGAGCGGCAGCGTCGAGGTGGGCGACTGCCACGTCCGCCCGTCCCCGCCGCCGCCTCGCTCGTCGCCGCGGCCGACACCGCGTCCCACGCCGCCATCCACTCCACCGCACACGCCGAGGCCGGTGCACCACCCCGCGCCCCGGCCGGTGCGTGTGGCGCCTCCGGTGCGGGTGCCCGTCCAGGAGGTCGCGCCGACGTCCAAGCCCACCCCGGCGGTCGCGATGCACAAGCGGGTCAAGCAGTTCCAGGCGCCGCCGCGGCGCAAGAACCCGCTCGGCACGGTCCTGGTCATGGTGGTCCTGGTGACGGCGATCGCCTCCACGACCGCGGTCGCGTTCAGGGCCCGCTGACGCCTCCCGGCGGGGTCCGGGCTCGACGGCGGTGGCCGGTGCGCGCCGTGATGCGAGGATGGCGGACGTGTCCGAGCGTGACGAGGAACTGCTGACCGGCTGTTGTGACGGCGAGTCGCTGACCGGTGGCGGTGACCGGGAACTGCTCGCCGGTGGCGGCGGTGGCTGGGAGCGGGTGACCGGTGGCGGCCCTGACGAAGGGCTGCTCAGCGGGGGCGGGTGTGCTGAGGAGCTGCTGACCGGGGGCGGTGTCAACCAGGTGGTGCGGGTCGGCGCCACCGTGCGCCGCCCGACCGGTCCGTGGACGCCGGCCGTGCACGCGCTGCTCGCCCACCTGGCCGCCCGCGGCTTCACGGGCGCGCCGGCCGGGCACGGGATCGACGTCCTGGGCCGGGAGGTGCTCGACTTCGTCCCCGGCGAGGTGCCCGGCCATCCGTTGCCCGACTACGCCCGCTCCGACCAGGCCCTCGGCGACGTCGCCCGGCTGCTGCGCCGTTACCACGACGCCACCGAGGGCTTCCGGTCCGCCGCCGGGGCCGCCTGGTACTTCCCCCCGCGCGAACCCGCCGAGGTCATCTGCCATGGGGACGTCGCGCCGTACAACTGCGTGTTCCGCGACGGGCGGCCGGTGGCTTTGATCGACTTCGACACCGCCCATCCGGGGCCGCGGGTGTGGGACGTTGCCTATGCCGCCTATCGGTTCGTCCCGCTGAGCGATCCCCGCCACGACGGGGCCGATCCGGTGGGGGAGCAGGCGCGCAGGCTGCGGTTGTTCGCCGACGCCTACGGCCTGGCCGAAGGTGACCGTCCGGCGCTGCCCGTCACCGTCGCCGACCGGCTGGCGCACCTCGTACGGCACATGCGCGACCGCGCGGCGGCGGGGGACCGGGCCTTCGCCGCGCACATCGCCCGCGGCGACGACGTGTTGTACGGCGCCGACCGCGAGCACGTCCTGCGCCACCGCGCCCTGTTCGCCACGGCGCTGACAGAGCCGCCCCCCGCCTGATCCGGACAGGCGCCGCTGCCTGATCCGGACAGGCGCCGCTGCGGGAACGGCTCGGCGCCGTTGCGGGGCGGGCCGGGTGTCGCCGCAGGAATGGCAGGGTGGGAAGAGCGGGCGGGTGTGCGGGGTTGCACTCGACCGTGGAGACGACCGAGGTTGTGGTGATCGGGGCCGGGCAGGCGGGGCTGTCCAGCGCGTACTTCCTGCGGCGGTTCGGTATCAGGACGGTTGTCCTCGACGCGGCCGCAGGGCCCGGGGGCGCGTGGCGGCACCGGTCACCGTCGCTGACCATGGACAAGGTGCACGGCATCTTCGACCTGCCCGGCGTGCCGGACGGGGTGGTGGCGGCCGGTGACCGGCCCGCGGCGGCGGTCGTCCCGGAGTACTACGGCGACTACGAGCGGCGCGTGGGGCTGGAGGTCCTGCGGCCGGTCAAGGTGACGGCCGTCCGGGAGGGGGAGGACGGGCGGCTGGTCGTGGCGGCGGACGCGGGGGAGTGGGCGGCCAGGGCCGTGGTCAACGCGACCGGCACCTGGACGCGTCCGTACTGGCCGTACTACCCGGGGGCCGGCGACTTCCTGGGCGAGCAACTGCACTACGCGGGTTATCGCGGGCCGGCGGCGTTCGCCGGTCGCCGGGTGGTCGTGGTCGGGGGCGGGGCCTCGGCGATGCACGTGTTGTCGGAGGTGGCCGGGGTGGCCGCCGGCACCGTCTGGGTCACCCGGCGTCCGCCCGTCTTCAGGGGCGACGACTTCGGCGAGGACGCCCGGCGCGAGGCCGTCGCCCTGGTGGAGGCACGGGTGCGGGACGGGTTGCCGCCGCAGAGCGTGGTCAGCGTCACCGGGCTCGGCTACAGCGTCGTCGTGCGGGAGGCGATGGCGAAGGGGGCGCTGGAGCGGCTGCCGATGTTCCGCCGCCTCACCCCGTACGGCGTGGAATGGGCGGACGGGCGGCAGACCGCGGCGGACGTCGTCGTGTGGGCCACCGGCTTCCGGTCGGCGCTCGACCACCTCGCGCCGCTGCACCTGCGGGAGCCGGGCGGCGGCATCAAGGTGGACGGGACGCGGGTCGTCCGGGAGCCGCGGCTGCAACTCGTCGGCTACGGGCCCTCGGCCAGCACGGTCGGCGCCAACCGCGCGGGCCGCACCGCCGCCCGCAACATCCGCGCCCTCCTGACCCCACGCCCAGCCGTCCCAGCCGCCTGACCCGCGCCAGGTCCTACCCGTGGCCTGACCTCGCGCCCGGCGATTCCGGCCGCCTGGCCGCGGGCCAGGGTCTGATCTCGTGTCCGGCGTTTCGGCGTTGACGGCAGGGGTGGCGTTGCTGGAGAGGGCCATCCACTACACCTTGGGCAGCCTGCGCGTG
>NZ_JBSFGJ010000599.1:0-4647 GCF_053596515.1 Nonomuraea sp. NPDC001684 | reverse complement strand
TCGCACTCGAAGGATCACGCGATGGCCGTGTTCATTTCACGGCCGCCACGCTTGTGACCAGGTCAAACTCGTACACCACTCTCATGGACGTGGCCGCGGTGAGCAGCCGGCGTTGTCCGCCACCGACACCGATGACGCATGGCTGATCACGCTCGCGGACAACTGCGTCCGGGAAAGGGCTCGCGGGAGTGGCCCTGCGGCGGTGGCCGTACGCGGATCATACGGCGATCTGCCGCTGCCCCACGGCCGGCTCTCGTACGGCGACACCGCGCCTGGCCGTCAACCACTGCATCATCCGGCACGACATCCGTAGGAAGACACCATCATGAGTGAAGTACCGTCCGACGCCGAGCTGGCGAGCTCGCTCGAGGGTGGGTTCGTCAGCAGGCACGCCGACGTCAACGGGACCCGCCTGCACTATGTGACGGGCGGGCGCGGCAGGCCCCTGATCCTGCTGGGCGGATGGCCGCAGACCTGGTGGGAGTTCCACAAGATCATGCCGCCGCTCGCCCGACAGCACCAGGTGATCGCCGTCGACCTGCGCGGCATGGGCGGCTCGGCCAAGCCCGCCTCCGGGTACGACAAGAAGACGATGGCCGCCGACATCGCCGCGCTCGTCCGCCACCTGGGCCACGAGCGGGCCGACATCGCCGGCCACGACATCGGCGGCATGGTCGCCTACGCCTTGGCCGCCAACCACCCCGCCCACACCCGCCGCATCGCCCTGCTGGACATCGCGCACCCCGACGAGCGCTTCTTCAACCACTCCCTGCTTCCCCGTCCCGGCCGCCATCAGGTGGACGGCGACATCCACGCCGGGCCGGGCCGCTTCCTGTGGTGGTTCGCCTTCAACCAGGTACCCGGCCTGCCGGAACGCCTGCTCGCCGGCCGGTCCCGCGAGCTCATCGACTGGATGTGCGACTACCTGATCGAGGATCCCGCCTCCATCAGCGACCGCGACCGCGACATCTACGCCCACGCCTACTCGACCCCGGACGCCATCCGGGCGGGAAACTCCTGGTACCGGGCCTTCGCGCAGGACATCGCCGACGAGAAGACCTACGGCAAGGTCACCGCCCCGATCCTGGGCCTGGGCGGCGGGGAGAACGGTCACCTGCTCCTCCAGGCGGTGCTGCCGGACAAGGGCACCGAGGTCGAGGTGGTGCTCGTGCCCGGCAGCGGCCACTACATCCCCGAGGAACAGCCCGAGATCGTCACCGCGCACCTGACGCGCTTCTTCGCCTGACGCCGGACACCCGATCAGCCGCCTTGGCTCTGCGGGACAGCCGACCGGGCGAGGCGGGTCGGCCGGTGGTTCACACGGCGGCACTGGGCTTGAGGTCCTGAAAACCGGCGGTCGATTGACCACGAGACGGTCAAGCGAGTGCAGCCCGATGGCGCCGAACGACGCGGAGGTGCACGACAGCGAGGCCCCCACGGCCGAATCTCCCGCTGGGCCAGAACTGACGCAGTACCTGCATGGCGTCCTTCTCCATGCGTCGCGAACGTCCTGCGGCTCTGGTCAGCGCGACTGCGGGGGTCCAGCAGGGACGTCCGCCTTGTCGATGACCGGGTACCATCCCATGCGCTTCACGTCCGCCTGAGCAGGGCGCTGATCGCCTCGGCGACAGCGGCGGGTTGAGTCTCCGGCAGGAAGTGCCCACCCGGCAGCATCAAGGTGCGGACGTCCGGCGCCCAGCGGTGCCATATCGCCGAGGGGTCGAACGGCAGCACCATGTCTCCCGGGTCCTGCCAGATTGCCAAGGTGGGGGCCTTGATACGCCGAGCGACCCGCCGATCCTCGCGGTCGTGGGCGACGTCGACGAAGGCGCTGGCACGATAGTCCTGACAGATGGCGTGGATCGTTTCCGGATTACGCGTCGCGGCCAGGTACGCCTCACGGATCTCGGCGTCGAACGTGCCGGCCGCGGCCCAGGAATCGAGGAAGTGGCCGAAGAACGCGTCGGGGTCGGCGCCGATCATCCGCTCGGGCAGGTCGTTGAGCTGCGCGAGGAAATACAGATGGAAGCCGAAGACGCCACCCACACCTGCCAGTGACTCCCACATGTCCACGGTGGGAATGACGTCGATCACGCCGAGGTGAGCGACGGCGTCGGGGTGATCCAACGCTGCCCGGAATGCGACCAGCGCTCCACGATCATGGCCGACCAGGCTGAAACGCTCGTGGCCGAGCTGCCGCATCAGCGCCACCACGGTCGCCGCGGTCACACGCTTGGCATAGTGCTCGTGGCCGCCTTCTGGCTTGGCGCTGGCTCCGTAGCCGGGCAGGTCGGGGCATATGACGCGGAAGCGGTCTGCCAGCGCCGGAGCGACATCTCGCCAGGCCAAATGCGTCTGCGGGAAGCCGTGAAGCAAGAGCAGTGGAGGTCCCGCTCCTCCGGAAGCGACATGAAGGTCAAGGCCGTCCACCCTGATCAGGTGTTCATCGAAGCCTGGGATCGTTACCGACATTTCAGCCTTTCATCTGTCAATGCGGGCTCAACCGCATCGTGAACACTTCCGCCCCTGGCGCCGGGCAAGAGACGGCGCCAGGAACGCCGGGACGCCTCACGTGACGGTTCACCTTCGAGCACGCGCCCGGCCGGCCTCCGAGCTGATCGGGGATCCTTCCGCCGGCGTCGCCATACCCCCTCCCCCCCGCAAGCCGTCACACCACGCGGCTCGATTCGGGGCCCTTCGCGGGAGCGATCTTGGCGATCTCCCGCGAGAAGTACGGCACGCGGGGCCGGCGCTCCTCGTGGAGGGCGTCAGAGCGGCGGCCGCCGGCGATGCCTTGATCAGCCCTTCGGTGACCGTACGGCTGCTGCGCCATCTCACCCCGTCACCCGCTCGTACCGGCGTACCGGGTGAACAGCCGCTGAGCGACCGCGAGCTGGAGATCGTCAAGCTGGTCGCCGCAGGGAGATCCAACCCCGAGATCGCCGCCGAGTTGTTCATCTCGGCGGGCACCGCCAGGACCCACGTGGCCAACGTCCAGCGCAAGCTCGGTGTGCGCAACCGCGTGGGCATAGCCGCCTGGGCCTGGGAACACGGCCATGCGTGAACCCTGAGCGAGCGCCTGCGGTGACGCCGACGCCGTTCGATCGCGGCGACGGCGGTCGCTGCGGCGCTCTGTGTGCCGCGCGTTGTGTGCGCGATCGTGTCGAGGAGGCCGGTCCCGTCCACATCGATCACGCCCACGCCCGGGCAGGTGGCCGTACCTGGCTGTACGACTTCACCTGGCGAGGACCGGCCAGCGCGACCCACGGCATCGACGTCCCCTTCGTCCTCAGCCTCTTGCACCTCTCGCCCGGTCTGGACGAACATGCGCTTGTGCAGGGCCAGCAGCGTGCCGAGCGAGACCAGGCAGCGGACGACGTCGACGAACTGCACCGGGGACTTGACGATCTTCGTGACGCGTAAGTCCGGTCAAGATCGCGGTGACCGCGTCGAGATCGGCGGGCAGGGTCGGCCGCCTCCCGCAGCTGGTTGCGGGTGTGCGGGTCCAGGCTGGTGGTGGGCTCGTCAAGGAACAGGATCCGCGCGTCTCCGACCGGGGAGGCCGCCAGGTCGAGCCGACGCCGCATGCCGCCGGAGAACGCGCGGAGCGGGCGGTCGGCCTCGGCGACCAGCCCGGCGAGTCCCGAACTCGCGTGCCACCGACGCGACCGTCCGTTCGCCCTCCAGCATCATGCGGATGCATCCGCGAGAGGTGGGCCGTTTCAGTCCCAGCACATATCGATGCGCCGGGCGAAGTTGTCGTATCCGGCACGCTCGAAGGCCCGGGCCATCGGCTCGTTCCCCAGGTCGGTGTCCGCGGTGATGCGTTCGGCGCCCTGGGCGGCCAGCAGGCGAGTTCCCTCATCGAGCAGGTCGTTGACGAAGCCCTGACCACGATGGCCTTCGGCAACCCCCAAGTAGGCGATCACGAAGCCGTTCGGGCTCTGCGCCGGGACGACCATCCCTACCGGTTCGCCGTTCTGCTGGACGCCGACCCGCCACCATTCGCGCGGGCTGGGATAGCTCAGCAGTTCGTCGTGGTACTGCACATGGGCGTAGTCCTGGATGGAGGAGCGTGCGATGTCGGCCCGGCTGTAGGCGTCGAGCGTGCCTGGAAGGATGCCGCTCAAGAGTGCGATCGCTTCCTCCTCGTCCCTGATCGGACGGAAGGTGAGTCGGCCTCGGGGTGCGGGCAACGGTGTGTCGGATGTCCATCGGTAGCGGAGCCTCTCGACGAACACCCTGCCGCCGGTGCGCCGCACCACCTCCATCCGGTCCCTGATCCGCCTGCCGGTCTCGGGGGCGTCCCTCCAGTCCGCCGGTACGGGCTGGAGAACGTACTCAGGTGGACGGGTGCCCGCCGGGAAGAGCTCGGCCAGGGCGGTGCGCAGGAGATGCTCGCCGACGTCGATCCGAATCGGGTCGTCGCAAGTGTCTTCGATGTCGAGGGTTTCCATGACTTCCGGTTCAGTGCCGCTACGGGACCACCAGCCGACCCGTGCCACCGGCCGGCCGTCGCGCAGGGCCATCCACATCCAGTCGGCCTTGGAGGGCCGCCCGCTGTCGGTCATCGGCTCCGACCAGGGCCCCGCGCTCGGCTCGGCCGTGCACGCGGCCGTCGCCGCCGGGGCCTACCCGGGCATCGAG
>NZ_JBSFGJ010000598.1:0-4690 GCF_053596515.1 Nonomuraea sp. NPDC001684 | reverse complement strand
GGCGTCCTGGGAGTGACCGTGGCGCAGGGGTCGGAGAGCGTGGGGTTGCCGGCCGACCGGCTGGCCGCCCAGCGGCCGGGAACCGGGGCGTGGTGGCGGCGGGAGATGACGCAGGTGCTGCGGACGAAGACCGCGACCTACACCGTCGAGCAGCGGGTCAGAGACGTGCTGTGGGCGAACCGGGACCTCGGATACCGGACGCGGCGCGGGTCCGTCTCCGCCAAGCCGCTCACGCCCGCCGACGCACAGGCGTGGAAGGCCGCGGGCTCGCCCGACCTGTGCGACGGCTGCCTGTCGGGAAAGACCTACTTCACCCCGCTGAAGTTGACGAGGAAGCCGGTGACGGAACTGCCCGCCGAACCCCAGGCGCTCAAGGCCGAGATGCTGGCGGCCAGCGACGAGGAGGCCCCGGAGGCGTGGTTGTGGGGCGCGAGCAAATGGCTGCTCCTCGACGTCGAGAGCACCCCGGCCACCAGGGCCGCGCTCTACCGCGTGCTCGCCGGACTGCCGGGAGTGCGGGTGGAGAACGACGTCACCGACGTCGACGGCCGTACCGGGGTCGCGCTGACCTACGGCCAGGCGTCCAACCGTCAGCAGATCATCATCGACCGGGACAGCGGGCAGCTGCTCGCCGTCCAGGAGGCCGGCGGCTCCTCGGCGTACGTGGTGGAACGACTGGGCTGGACCGACGACCCACCCCCGAAGCAGTCGACCTCCTCGTGAGCGACGCATCAGAAGGACGCTCCCGGTCCGCTCGCGACGCGATGCCCCGTGGCCCCTGGATCGAGCTGCGAAGATCAGCCGAGCGTGAACGTTCTGGCGCTCATGCGGCGCCGGCTGGGAGGGTGGGCCTCATGATGGAAGACTTGCGGGACGCCGAGCGCCGGCTCCAGGCCGCGCAGCTCGCTGGAGATGTCGAGGCGCTGGATCGGCTGCTGGACGATCGGCTGATCTTCACCTTCGGCGGGAACGTTGCGACCAAGGCCGACGACCTGGAGCTGCACCGCACTCGGACGCAGGTGCTGACGAAGGTGGCCGAGGAGGAGTTGACCGTGCTCGCCGACGGGCGCACCGGGGTGACGTGGTTCCTCGGCACCGTCGAAGGGACCGTCTCCGGTGCGCCGTTCGCGGCCAGGATGCGCTACACCCGTACGTGGCTGCATGACGAGACGCACGGCTGGCGAATCATCGCCGTACACGCCGGCACGACCGATTGACATAGCCGACACGTTGTTCGACGACCGGCCGGCCGGATGGTCGCCGGCGAGGTGCGACGCCCCGGAGGCGAGCGGCCCGGCTTCGGGCTCGTCCATGTGGACGAGCCCGAAGCCGGGCGCGACCCTACTTCTGGGCGCAGAGCATGGCGTCGAGGGTGCTGTCGACGCGGTCGGCGCGGTCGTCTGAGGTCGGCAGTGCGGTCACGGTGAGTGTGGCGCTCCGGCCGTCCTCGGTGACGCCGTTGCGGGTCTCGTAACCGGGGATGTCGCCGCCGTGGCCCCACGCGTGGCCGCCGCAGCTCAGCTTGATCTTCATCAGGCCGAGCCCGTACCCCCAGCCGCGCGGGAGTGCCGGAGAGTCGATGGTCTGCTTCATCTCCTTCAGCTGGGCCGGCTTGAGCAGGTCGCCGCCCAGCAGCGCGCCCAGGAAACGGGTGACGTCGCGCGGAGTGCTGATGAGGTTGCCGGACGTCCAGCCCCAGGAGGGGTCCATCTCGGTGAACTTCACCAGCTTTCCGCTCTTGTCGGCATGGTAGCCGTTCGGGTGGTTGCCGCCGATGGTCTGCTCGCTGACACCGGGCCAGTAGGTGTCCCGCAGGCCGAGCGGCTTGATGATCCGGTTGGTGACCTCCTCTCCCATGGGCCGGCCCGTGACCTTCTGCACGATCAGGCCGAGCAGTACATATCCGGTGTTGGTGTATTTCCAGCTCTTGCCCGGGGCGAACTGCGGCTTCTGCGTGAGGGCTTTGTCGATCAGGTCCCGCGGCTCGAAATAGGTGTGCCGGATGCCGAACAACGTCGGGAAGTTCGTGTACTCCGGCAGGCCGGAGGTGTGCTGCAGCAGCTGGCGGATCGTGATCTTGCGGCCGTCGTTGCCGTTGCCGCGGACCATGCCGGGCAGGTACTTCTCGATCGGCGCGTCCAGGTCGAGCTCGCCCTCGCCGGCCAGTTGCAGGACGACGGTGGCGGCGAACGTCTTGGTGTGGCTGCCGATGCGCACCGTCCCGTTGGCGGGAACCTTGGCCCGCGTCTCCAGGTCCGCCACGCCGGCGGTGTAGTCGCGCACCCGGCCGTCGCGTCCCCGCACCGCGGCCACGACGCCGGGGAAGTCGCCGGGGCGAACCAGCTTGTCCAAGCTTGTCTGTACGGCGTCGCCGGAAGCGCTCGGCGTCGCGGCGCTGGCGGGAGCCGTGCCCAGACCAAGAGCGCCGGCGGCGGCGGCTCCTGCGGCGACCACCGCCAGGAAACGAGTGGACGTCGAGGGCTGTCCGATTTACCGCGGTGGCAAGTTACAAATTTTGACATCTGTTACCGGTCCGGCCTAGCGTTTCTCGTATGGAGCAGAGAACCTTCGGCGCCGACGTCTGCGTGGGGGCGGTCGGGCTCGGTTGTGCGGGCATGTCCGGCGCGTACGGACCCAGCGCCGACGAGCAGAGCATCGCGACGCTTCGCCACGCGCTCGACGCCGGGATCACGTTCATCGACACGGCCGACCACTACGGGATGGGGCACAACGAGACGCTCATCGGGCAGGCGCTGCGACCCGCCGATCGCGACCGCGCCGTGGTCAGCGTGAAGTTCGGCGCGTTGTTCGGCGTGGACGGCAGCATGCGCGGCATCAACGGCCGACCGGACGCGATCCCGAACTTCCTGGCCTACTCGCTGCAGCGGCTGGGCACCGACTACGTGGACATCTATCGCCCGGCCAGGCTGGACCCCGCCGTCCCGATCGAGGAGACCGTCGGCGCCGTCGCCGAGATGGTGCGGAAGGGCTACGTGCGCGGCATCGGGCTGTCCGAGGTCGGCGCCGAGACGATCCGCCGCGCCCACGCCGTGCACCCGATCACCGACGTCCAGATCGAGTACTCACTGTTCAGCCGCGGCGTCGAGGACGAGATCCTGCCCACCTGCCGGGAGCTGGGCATCGGCGTCACCGCCTACGGGGTGCTCGCCCAAGGAATGCTGACCGGTACGTGGCGACCGTCGGCCGGCGACGCACGGCATCGCGGGCACCTGCCCCGCTTCGCCGCCGGCAACATCGAGACCAACCTCGCGTTGGTCGAACGGCTGCGGGAGATCGCCACCTCCCGCCGCGCCACGGTCGCGCAACTCGCGATCGCGTGGGTGCTGGCGCAGGGCCGCGTGCACCGGGACATCGTCGCGCTGGTCGGGGCCGGCCGACCGCGCAGCGTCACCGAGGCGGTGGACGCCGCCGGCCTGCGGCTGACCGAGGACGACCTGGACGCGATCGAGCAGGCAGTCCCCCGAGGGGCGGTCGCGGGAGAACGCTACGCCCCCGCCCTGCTCGCGCTGCTGGACAGCGAGCGAACCGGCGGCAGGCGCTGATGCCCGCCCGAACCCCGCTGGACGCGAACGCCATCCTGGCCGCCACCGAGGAGATCCTGCGCCGCCACGGGCCGGACAAGGCAACGGTCGTCGACGTCGCCCGGGCACTCGGGGTCAGCCACGCCGCCGTCTACAAGCACTTCCCCTCCAAGCAGGCGCTGCGCGAGGCCGTGACCCGGCGCTGGCTCGACCGCAACCGCGACGCCCTCGCCGTCATCGCCGCCGACCCTGCGGTCCCGCCGGCCCGGCGGCTGCGTGCCTGGCTGCACGCCGTCCTGGCCGGGAAGCAGGCCAAGATTCGCGAGGACCCGGAGCTGTTCGCCGCCTATGGAATCCTCGCGGCCGCGCACAGCAGCGTCGCCACCGACCACGTCGCCGACCTCCTGGGCCAGCTGACGGCCATCATCGCCGACGGCGCCGCCGACGGCAGCCTCCGCACCGACGACGCGGAGGCCACCGCCCACGTGGTCTTCAACGCCACTGCCAAGTTCCACCACCTCGCCCACGCGGCCGAATGGCAGAACCCCGGCATCGGCGCCGAACTCGACGAGGTGTGCAGCCTGCTGCTGGAGGGTCTGCACGCCCCCACATCGCCGTAGCCGAATCGGGTCGACCATACGCCGCGACTCGTCGGCGGCGCGGTCGGCGCTGCCCGTCGCCACCCCGGCGGCAACGAACAAGGAGGACGAACGACCATGGTGCAAGCAATCGGAGTGACGCGGCCAGGCGGACCGGACGCTCTCGGCGAGTTCGACCTGGTGGCCGAACCGATCGGTCCCGGCCAGGTCAGGATCGGGGTGAGCAGTGCCACGGTGAACCCGGCCGACGCGATGATCCGTTCTCGTCCGCGGCAGGACGAGGCGGACGCGGTGCGGGTGCCGGGCATGGAGGTTGCCGGCGTGATCACCGAGATCGGCCCCGCCGTCGAGCGCCCGTTCACGATCGGGGACGCCGTCATGGCCATCGTGGTGCCCTCAGGTGCGCACGGCGGCTACCGGGCAGACCTCGTCGTGTCGGCGCGCTCGGTGGCGAAGATCCCGGCCGGGCTCTCGGACGTTCAGGCCGCCACCCTCCCGATGAACGGGCTCACCGCCCGGCTCGCACTCGACACGCTGGCGCTCCCGGCC
>NZ_JBSFGJ010000597.1:0-4694 GCF_053596515.1 Nonomuraea sp. NPDC001684 | reverse complement strand
CGCGGCGTTCAGGCCGTACACCAGGCCGCGCAGCTCCCGCTCCGGCTTGGGCGTGGTGACCAGCGTGACGATCACCGACACCAGCACGTCCACGGCGAAGGCGATGCCCGCGCCCCAGAAGCTGGCGTTCAGCTCGGTGCCGAAGTCCACCACGCCGGCCTTGTAGGCGAAGTACGACGCGAAGGCGCTCAGCGTTCCCGCCAGCAGCCCCCAGAACCCGGCCCACGGCGTCATCCGCCGCCAGAACAGCCCGACGACGAACGTCGCGAACAGCGGCGCGTTGAAGAAGCTGAACAGCGCCTGCAGGTAGTTCATGATGTTGGAGTAGCCGGCCGCGATGAACGCCGTGCCCACGCCGAGCGCCACGCCGGCGACGGTGGCGACGCGTCCGACGTTCAGGTAGTAGCCGTCCGGGCGGTCGGGCCGTACGTGCGCCTGCCAGATGTCGTTGGTGAACACCGTGTTGAACCCGCTGATGTTGGCCGCCATGCCCGCCATGAACGAGGCCAGCAGCCCGGTCACCGCGACGCCGAGCACGCCGTTCGGCAGCAGGTCGCGCATGAGCAGCGGGATCGCGTCGTTGTAGTCCTGGCCCTTGCCCAGGTCGCCGAAGAGCACCAGCGCGATCATCCCCGGCAGCACCGTGACCAGCGGGATCAACAGCTTGGGGAAGGCCGCGATGATCGGCGTCATCCGGGCCGCGTTGGTGTTCCTGGCCGACAGGGCGCGCTGCACCTCGGCGAAGTTCGTCGTCCAGTAGCCGAAGGAGAGCACGAACCCCAGCCCGAAGACGATCCCGATCCAGTGGGCCTGCATCGGGTTGGAGCCGGCGGTCCCGGCCCAGGTGTGCAGGCCGCCCTCGCCGAGCGCGCTCTGCCGTACCTTGTCGGACAGCCCGGCCACGCCGCCGACCTTGACCAGGCCGAGCACGGTCAGCGGGATCAGCCCGGCGAGGATCACGAAGAACTGCAGCACCTCGTTGTAGATGGCCGAGGACAGGCCGCCGAGCGTGATGTAGGAGAGCACGATCAGCGCCGAGACCACCACCGACACCGGCAGCGGCCAGCCCAGCAGGGCCTCCATGACCAGCGCGAGCGCGTACAGGTTCACCCCGGCGATGAGGATCTGCGCGACCGCGAACATGAGGGCGTTCAGCAGCTGGGTGGCGCCGTTGAAGCGCCTGCGCAGGAACTCCGGGACGCTGCGCACCTTCGAGCGGTAGTAGAAGGGCATCATCACGATGCCGAGGAACACCATCGCGGGGACGGCGCCGATCCAGTAGTAGTGCACGGTCATCGCGCCGTACTGGGCGCCGTTGGCCGCCATGCCGAGGATCTCGATCGCGCCCAGGTTGGCCGACACGAACGCCAGCCCGGTGATCCAGGCGGGCAGTCCGCGGCCCGCGAGGAAGAAGTCGAGGCTGGAGCTGATCCGGCGGCGGGCGGCGAACCCGATGGCGAGCACGGTGGCGAAGTAGACCGCGATGAGCAGATAGTCGAGGAGGTTGACGTCTAATCGCACAACCGGCCCGCTACCCGGAAAACACCGCGATAGCCGCACTGCGGGTGGGGTGCGGCGGGCGCTGTGGTGGGGTGCGTTGTGGTCGGCGTGCGGCGGGCGCTGTGGTGGGGTGCGTTGTGGTCGGCGTGCGGCGGGCGCTGTGGTGGGGTGCGTTGTGGACCGTGTGCGGTGGTCGCCATAGTGTCGAGAGGTGGACGTCGCCACCTTGACCCCCGCGCAGGCGCGGGCCCGCTTCCGCGTCGGCGAACGGGTGCCCACCGCGGGCTGGTGCCGCGGCTGGACGCAGGCCAACCTGATCGCCGTGCCCGCCGCCCTGCGGTACGAGCTGCTGCTGTTCGCCCACCGCAACCCCCGGGCGTGCCCCGTGCTGGACGTGGGCGAGCCGGGCGCCTGGTCGACCACCCTGTTCCGCGGCGACCTGCGCACCGACCTGCCCGGCTACCGCCTCTACCGCGACGGCGAGCCCGTGGCCGACCTGGATGAGGTGACCGGGCAGTGGCGGGCCGACCTCGTGCCGTTCCTCATCGGCTGCAGCTTCACCTTCGAGGCGGCGCTGCTGGCCGCCGGCGTCCCGGTACGGCACCTGGAGCAGGGCAGGAACGTGCCGATGTACCGCACGAACGTGCCGTGCGAGTCCACCGCCTCGCTGTCGGGGCCGCTGGTCGTCTCGATGCGGCCGGTCCCGGAGGAGCTGGTGCGGCGGGCCGTCGAGGTGAGCGGCAGGTATCCGCGGGTGCACGGCGCGCCGGTGCACGTGGGCGACCCGGCCGCGATCGGCGTGCTCGACCTGGGGCGTCCCGACTTCGGTGACCCGGTGGAGCTGCGGCCGGGGGACGTGCCGCTGTTCTGGGCCTGCGGGGTGACGCCGCAGGCGGCGGTCATGGCGAGCGGCGTGGAGTACGCGATCGGTCATCTGCCCGGTCACATGGCCGTGCTGGACGTCCGGGACGACGACTATCGAGTGACTTGACCAGATATTTCGCGGTATAGGTGGATGCTTCGGTCAGTTCGGCCGGGGTGCCTTCGAAGATCACCTCGCCGCCGTGCCGGCCGGCCTCGGGGCCGAGGTCGATGACCCAGTCGGCGTGCTTGACCACGTCGAGGTCGTGCTCGACGACGATGACCGTGTCGCCGCCGTCCACCAGCCGGTCGAGCAGGGCCAGCAGCGTGTCCACGTCGGCCATGTGCAGCCCGGTCGTCGGCTCGTCGAAGACGTACACCTGACCGCGCTCGCGCATCCGGTGCGCCAGCTTGAGCCGCTGCCGCTCCCCGCCGGACAACGTGCTGAGCGGCTGCCCGAGGGTCAGGTAGCCGAGCCCCAGCGCGCCGAGCCCGCCGATGCCCGGCAGGTCGAACAGGCCCGCGGCCTCCTCGGCCGTCATCGCCAGCACGTCCGCGATCGTGCGGCCCGCCACCGTGTACGACAGCGCCTCCGGGCTGTACCGGCTGCCGCCGCACGCGTCGCACACCCGGGTCACCGGGTCCATGAACGCCAGGTCCGTCTTGATCTCGCCGCGCCCCTTGCACACCGGGCACGCGCCGGCCGAGTTGAAGCTGAACAGCCCCGGCCGCACCCCGTTGGCGTCGGCGAACAGCTTGCGCAGCGGGTCCATGGCGTCGAGGTACGTCGCCGGGGTCGAGCGCGGCGAGCCGCCGATGGCCGACTGGTCGATGAGCACCACGTGCGGATGCCGGGCGACCAGCTCCTGGCGCATCAGCGTGCTCTTGCCCGACCCGGCCACCCCGGTGACCGCGGTGAGCACGCCGAGCGGCACGCGTACGGTGACGTCCTTGAGGTTGTGGGCGTTCGCGCCCTCGACGGTCAGCCAGCCGGCCGGGGCGCGCACGGCGTCCTTGAGCCCGGTGACCCGCCGCAGCATGCGGCCGGTCAGCGTGCCGCCGGACGTCAGCGCCGCCACCGTGCCCTCGAACACGACCCGGCCGCCCCGCGTGCCCGCGCCCGGCCCCATGTCCACCACGTGGTCGGCCAGCTCGATCAGGTCGCGGTCGTGCTCGACGACCAGCACCGTGTTGCCCTTGTCGCGCAGCTCCACCAGCAGGTCGCCGAGCCGGTGGACGTCACGAGGGTGCAGCCCCACGCTGGGCTCGTCGAAGATGTACGTCATGCCGGTGAGGCTGCTGCCCAGGTTCCGCACGGTCTTGAGCCGCTGCGCCTCGCCGCCCGACAACGTCGGCGTCCCGCGGTCGAGGCTGAGGTAGCCGAGGCCGATGGCGTCGATCCGGCGCAACGACTCCACCGCCGCCTCCGCCACCGGGTCGCCCAGGCTCTCCAGCGCGCCGATGAGGTCGGTCACCTCCATCGCGCAGTGGTCGGCGATGGACAACCCATCGATGCGCGAGGCCAGCGCGGCCGCGTTGAGCCGCCGGCCGCCGCACTCCGGGCACGTGGCCTGCCGCACGTACGGCGCCGCCGCCTTGTCGAGCTGGTCGAGGTCGCGCTTGAGGTGGATCCGCTCGAACCGGGTGACCAGCCCCTCGTAGGTGTTGGTGTACTCGCCGCGGCTGACCTTGAAGCCGCCGCCGTACAGCAGCAGGTCGCGCTCCTGCGGCGTGAAGCCGCGCAACGGCTTGTCCGGGTCGAACAGCCCCGACCTGGCGTAGAGCTGCCACACGTACGACCCGGGCGGGGCCATGCGGATCGCGCCCTCGTTCAGGGAGAGGTCCTCGTCGAGCAGCTTGCCGACGTCGGCCTCCACCTTCTTCCCCAGACCGTCGCAGACCGGGCACATGCCCTGCGGGTCGTTGAACGAGTACGCCGTCGCGGGCCCCGCCGACGGCTCGCCGCGCCGCGAGAACAGCACCCGCAGGATCGCGTGCACCTCGGTCATGGTGCCCACGGTCGAGCGGGCGCCGCCGCCGACCGGCTTCTGGTCCACGATCACGGCGGCGGTCAGGCCGGACATGCGCTCGGCGCGCGGGCGCTCGTGCTTGGGCAGCCGGTTCCTGACGAACGCGCTGAAGGTCTCGTTGAGCTGCCGCTGCGACTCCGTGGCGATGGTGCCGAACACGATCGAGGACTTGCCCGACCCCGACACGCCGGTGAACACCGTCAGCCGCTCCTTGGGCAGCCGCAGCGAGACGTCCTTGAGATTGTTCTGCCGCAGGCCGATCAGCTCGATGTCGCGCGACACGTGCCACACCCCCAATAGCTT
>NZ_JBSFGJ010000596.1:0-4700 GCF_053596515.1 Nonomuraea sp. NPDC001684 | reverse complement strand
GTCTTGGTCGTCTTCTTCGCCGAGTCGGACGTCGCCGTCCATGACCAGAATGAGGCTGGCGTCGCGGATCGTGGACAGGCGGTGGGCGATCACGAAGCTGGTCCGGCCCTCGCGCAGCGAGCTCATCGCCCGCTGGATGAGCACCTCGGTACGGGTGTCGACCGAGCTGGTGGCCTCGTCCAGGATGAGGATCGCCGGCTCGGACAGGAACGCGCGGGCGATCGTGATGAGCTGCTTCTCACCCGCGCTGACCGTGGCGCCCTCCTCGTCGATCACCGTGTCGTACCCGTCGGGCAGCGTGTGGGCGATGCGGTCGACGTGGGCGGCGCGGGCGGCGGCCTCGATGCGCTCGCGGGTGGCGCCCTCGGCCCCGTAGCCGATGTTCTCGGCGATCGTGCCGCCGAACAGCCAGGTGTCCTGGAGCACCATGCCGATGTCGGCGCGCAGCTCCTCCCTGGACATCTCGGCCGTGTCGACGCCGTCGAGGGTGATGCGGCCGCCGGTCACCTCGTAGAACCGCATGATGAGGTTGACCAGGGTCGTCTTGCCCGCTCCCGTGGGGCCGACGATGGCCACGGTCTGGCCGGGCTCCACGGTCAGCGACAGGTTCTCGATCAGCGGCCGGTCGGGGGCGTAGCGGAAGGAGACGTTCTCGAACGCCACGCGCCCCCGCAGCTCGGCGGGACGGGCGGGCTCGGCCGGCTCGGCCGACTGCTCGGGGGCCTCCAGCAGCTCGAAGACCCGCTCGGCCGAGGCGACGCCCGACTGGACGAGGTTCGCCATGCCGGCCACCTGGGTCAGCGGCTGGCTGAACTGCCGGGAGTACTGGATGAACGCCTGCACGTCGCCCAGCGAGATCGCGCCCGAGGCCACCTTGAACCCGCCCACGACGGCGACCAGCACGTAGTTGACGTTGCCGATGAACATCATCGCCGGCTGGATGAGCCCGGAGATGAACTGGGCGCGGAAGCTGGAGGCGTACAGGGCCTGGTTGTGCTCCTCGAAGGTGGCGACGGCCTCCTGCTGGCGGCCGAAGATCTTGACCAGGGTGTGGCCGCCGTACATCTCCTCGATGTGGCCGTTGAGCTTGCCGGTGGACGACCACTGCTTGACGAACTGCGGCTGCGACCGCTTGCCGACGACGGTGGTGACGTAGACCGACACGGGCACCGTGACCAGGGCGATGAGCGCCAGGATCGGCGAGATCCAGAACATCACCACCAGCACGCCCACGACGGTCAGCACCGAGGAGATGAGCTGGCTCATGGTCTGCTGGAGGGTCTGGGCGATGTTGTCGGTGTCGTTGGTGGCGCGGCTGAGGATCTCGCCGCGCGGCTGGCCGTCGAAGTAGCTGAGCGGCAGCCGCCCCAGCTTGGCCTCGATCCGCTCGCGCAGCCGGGACGCCGCCCGCTGGACGATGGTCGTCGTGAGCCGGAACTGCGCGATGCCGAGCAGCGCCGCCACCACGTAGATGGCCAGCACCCAGCCCAGGACGTGGGCCAGGGCGGTGAAGTCGATGCCCTGGCCGGGCACGACGTTCATCGAGGCGACCATGTCGGCGAAGTTGTCCTCGCCCTTGGCGCGCAGGCCCGCCACGGCCTGCTCCTTGGTGAGCCCGGGGGTCAGCCGGGCGCCGATGATGCCGGAGAAGATCAGGTCGGTGGCGTGGCCGAGGATCTTGGGCCCGGTGACGGTGAGCGCGACGCTGGCCGTGCCGAGCGCCAGCACGACGCCGAGCATCGCGCGTTCGGGCCGCAGCAGGCGCAGCAGCTTGCGCAGCGTGCCGCCGAAGTCGAGCGCCTTCTCGGCCGGGCCGGCCATCATCCGGCCCGGCCCGAAGGCGGGCTGCGGGCGGCGCGCGGGAGCCTGGGCGGTCATGCCGCGGCCTCCTGTTCGGTGAGCTGGGACAGCACGATCTCGCGGTAGGTCGGGCAGGTCTCCATGAGCTCGGCGTGGTCGCCGCTGCCCACCACCCGCCCCTCGTCGAGCACGAGGATGAGGTCGGCGTCGCGGATCGTGTTCACCCGCTGGGCGACGATGACGATCGTGGCGTCGGCGATCTCCTCGGCCAGGGCGGCCCGCAGGCGGGCGTCGGTGGCGTAGTCGAGGGCGGAGAAGGAGTCGTCGAACAGGTAGATCCCGGGCCGGTGGACGAGGGTCCTGGCGATGGCCAGGCGCTGGCGCTGGCCGCCGGAGACGTTCGTGCCGCCCTGGGAGATCGGCTCGTCCAGGCCGCCGGGCATCGCCTCGACGAACTCGCGGGCCTGGGCGATCTCCAGGGCCCGCCACAGCTCCTCGTCGGTGGCGCCGGGCCGGCCGTAGCGCAGGTTGGAGGCCACGGTGCCGGAGAACAGGTAGGGCGACTGCGGGACCAGGCCGACCGCGCGGGACAGCGCCGCCGGGTCGAGGTCGCGGACGTTGACGCCGTCCACCAGCACGTCGCCGGCGGTCGCGTCGAACAGCCGCGGGACGAGGTTGAGCAGCGTGGTCTTGCCGCTGCCGGTGCTGCCGATGATCGCGGTGGTCCGGCCCGGCCGCGCGGCGAAGCTCACCCCGCACAACACCGGGTCCTCGGCGCCCGGGTAGCGGAAGTCGACCGACCGCAGCTCCAGCTCGCCCCGGTGGCCGTCGGGCGTGACGGGGTTCGCGGGCGGGTGGACGGTCGGGTCGGTGCCGAGCACGTCCTCGATGCGCTCGGCGCAGACCTCGGCGCGCGGGATCATCATGAACATGAACATGGCCATCATCACCGACATCAGGATCTGCATCAGATAGGAGATGACCGCGGTCAGCGCGCCGACCTGCATGGTGCCGTCGGCGATGCGGTGGCCGCCGAACCAGATGACGGCGACGCTGGAGACGTTCACGACCAGCATGACCGAGGGGAACATCAGCGCCATCAGCCGGCCGACCCGCAACGAGACGTCGGTGAGCCGGTCGTTGGCCACGCCGAAGCGCTCGCGCTCGTGCCGGTCGCGGACGAACGCCCGGATGACCCGGATGCCGGTGATCTGCTCGCGCAGCACCTGGTTGATCCGGTCGATGCGCTCCTGCATGGTGCGGAACAGCGGCCGCATCCGCCAGACGACCAGGCCGACGATGACGATCATCACCGGCAGCACGACGAGCAGCAGCGACGACAGCGCGGTGTCCTGACGCAGCGCCAGCACGATGCCGCCGACGCACATGATCGGCGCGGCCACCATCATCGTGAACGTCATCAGCACGAGCAGCTGCACCTGCTGCACGTCGTTGGTGGTCCGGGTGATCAGCGACGGCGCCCCGAACCTGTTCACCTCCTGCGCCGAGAAGCCCTGCACGCGGTGGAAGATCGCGGCGCGCAGGTCGCGGCCCAGGGCCATCGACGTCCTGGCGCCGTAGTAGACCGCCACGATCGAGCAGACGATCTGGACGAGCGTCACGCCGAGCATCACCAGCCCGACGCGCATGATGTAACCGGTGTCGCCGGTGATGACGCCGTGGTCGATGATGTCGGCGTTGAGTGTGGGGAGATAGAGCGTGGCCAGTGTCTGCACGAACTGGAAGAGGACCACGAGGGTGATCTCCTTCCCGTACGGCCTGAGCTGGACCCGCAGCAGGCGCAGCAGCATCAACGGACGCTTTCTGTGATGGGGGTGCGGTAGGAGGGCAGCAGCAGCCCGTCGAGCAGGACGGAGACGAGCTCCTCGTCGTCCATGTCGCCGAAGTCGTCGGACAGGCCGAAACCGCGGTGGACGCTCACCGAGACGAGCATGAGCAGCAGTTGCGCCGTGGCCATGGGCGAGCGGCGCAGATGGTCGCGGTCGGGCTCGACGAGGGCGGCGATCGCGGCGGTGATGCGGGCCCGGCTGTCCAGCATGTGCTCGCGGAACTCGGCGTCCTCGGCCATGAGCTCGCGGGGCACGGCGAAGATGTTGACGTTGGCCTTCATGCCGGCCCGCAGCAGCGCCGCCACCTCACGCAGCCGGGCGCGCAGCCCGGCGGTGGCGCCGATGGCGGCGAGCGCTTCCTCGGCCGGACGGGGGTCGAACGCGCTCATCAGGGCCGCGCGCAGCAGCGTGGCCTTGTCGGGGAAGACGCCGAAGATCGTGCCCTCGGCCACGCCCGCGGCCTCGGCGATCTGGCGGGTGCTGACGGCGGTGCCGTGCGCGCGCAGCAGGGGGACGGTGGCCTCGATGAGGGCGGCACGGCGGTCTTCGGGCGCCATCGCGGGCACCCGTCGCCTCTTGGTCATGCGGACGAGCGTAATGAGTGAGTACTCGCTCGTTCAAATCATTATTTGCCGGACATGTGGATCGGCAGGTCAGCCCGCCGGCTTGTCGTCGGCCAGGTTCTTGAGCCACACGCCGGCGCCCCGCATGAGCACGTCCAGCTCACGGCGCAGTTCGGCGTTCTCGCGGCGCAGCCAGAGCAGCTCGTCCCGCTCCTCCAGGGAGAGCACGCCCGTTTCCGCCGGCTGGACCGGCCGCGGGTGGTGGCGGCCCTCGGGGGCCGGGTCGTGCGTGCGGAACGCGTCCTCCCAGGGGCCGAGGACGTCGGCGGCGGCCGGGGCGGGCCCGGCCACCGGGGCCGGGGCGGGGCTCGTGGCGGCGGTCGTGGCGGGGGGCGCGGCGCCGTGGGCACCGTGTTCCCCGAGGGCACGCAGGTCGAGTCGGTCGGCACCGGCGAGGACCGCGTCCTGATCAACTTCTCGGGCCCGC
>NZ_JBSFGJ010000595.1:0-4714 GCF_053596515.1 Nonomuraea sp. NPDC001684 | reverse complement strand
CGGAAGGGGCCGATCACGCGCGGCGCGCCCGGCTCCAGGTCGTGCAGCTCGAAGCTGCCGGCCAGCATGCCGCGCCGGTCGAGCGCGAGCACGGCGTCGAGCGCGCCGGGCGGCGCGTGCACGGGCAGCGCGGCCGGCGGGGCGTCGCCCAGGGCGCGGGCGCGCAGCAGCGGGTTGAGGTCGGAGCAGTGGTCGGGATGGCCGTGGCTGACCAGGACGGCGTCGATCCGCTCGGCCGGCGTCGTTTCGAGCAGCCGCGGCAGCGTGGCGTAGCCGGGATCGACGAGCACGCGGAACCCGTCGTGCTCGATGAGATAACCGCTGCACGCCTGGCCCGCCGCCGGCCAAGCCCCGCATCCGCCCAGCACTGTGATCAGCACGATCACGACCTTATCGGGGCTTGTGCCCCAGCTCGGCCAGCGTGGTGGACATCAGACCCCGCAGCAGCGGCCCGGCCAGGCCCTCGTGCACGGACTCGACCGGCAGCCCCTGGGCGATGCGGGCGTGGTAGGACTCGCGGTCGCGCTCGCCGGTGTAGGGCAGCGCGGTCATCGCCACGACCACGGTGGCCCGGGTGCCGCCGCGCGGCAGGACGGCGACGGCGTGGGTGCGCAGGCAGGTCTCGTCGGGGGCGCCGTACCAGCCGCACTTGACGCCGGCCTCGGGCGAGCCGAGCGCCTCGCGGGCGCCGAACGTCTGCTCGCCCGCCACCTGCCGCATCCACGCCAGGACGGTGGCCGCCACCGGGTCGCCCGCCGCCGCGGCCTGCGCGAACACGGCGTAGGCGGCGGCGACCTCCTCGGCCGAGACCTCCACCGAGCCGAAGCGCGACGGGTCGCCGCCCGGCTGGGCCCACCGTACGCCGGTGCGCCGGTAGAGGTCGTCCAGCAGCACGCGGGGGCCGATGGACAGCCAGAGGCTGAGCGTGTCGGCGTTGGAGGAGACGACCACGGCGGGCTCGGCGTGGCGGCGCCAGCGGTCGGCGTCGTCGATGTGGTCGGCGGCCACCCAGGCGTAGAGCGGCTTGAGCAGCGAGGCGCAGCGCAACCGGGCCGGGCCGGAGCGCACGCTCATCGTCCGGGCGGGCGGGCCGCCGTAGCCGCGCCTGATGCCCGCGGCCTGTGCTCCGGCGCTGTCTTGGAGGTCTTTCAGCAGGTCATTGAAGGCCACCGTCCCACCGTAGACCTACGGGGAGGTCCGCCAGCGTCCTTCGTACCACTCGGCGCTCGGTGGCTCGCCGGGCAGCGGGGTCGCGCCGGGGGCGCGCAGGCCGTCGAGCGCGATGGCCAGCAGGCGCTCCTTGACCCGCTGGTGCTCCTCGCTGGGCGGGCCGGGGGCGGGCCTGCTGAACTGCTCGATGAGCAGCGAGACGTCGAGCGTGGTCACGTCGGGCCGCAGCGCGCCGGCCTCGCGGGCCCTGGCGACGAGGGTGCCGGCCAGCTCGGTGGCCCGGCGGGAGGTGCGCCACATCTCGTCGGTGACCTCGATCGTGCCCGCCACCGGGGCCAGCGCGCCGGAGCGGCCGGCGACGCAGGCGCGCACGTACGCCTCCAGCCCGGTCCACGGGTCGGGCTCGGCCAGGGCCGACTCCAGGTTGTCGACCACGCGTTCCATGGCGATCAGGCACAGCCGCTGGAGCAGCTCCTCCTTGGTGCGGTAGCGCCGGTAGAGGCTGCCCATGCCGACGCCCGCCTGCCTGGCGATGGCCGAGACCGGCGCGTCGAACCCCTGGGTCGTGAACACCTCGTGGGCCGCCTGGAGCAGCCGCAGATCGTTCCGCGCCGCCTCGGCCTGCCTGCCGCGTCCTGCCATGCCGTACAGGATATTGCGGAGCGTTGCGCTCCGATATACGGTTCTTTCCGGAGCGGATCGCTCCGATTAAGGAGGTCTGTCATGCGTGCGGTGGTGTTGCGGGAGCTCGGCGGCCCGGGATCGCTCGTGGTGGAGGAGGTGCCCGACCCCGCCCCGGGGCCGGGTCAGGTGCTGGTCGAGGTGGCCGTCGCGGGCGTCACGTTCGTCGAGACGCAGGTACGCGCCGGACGCGGGCCGCGCGCGGCCGAGCTGCCCGCGGTCCTGGGCAACGGGGTGGCGGGCACCGTCCTGGCGGTGGGCGAGGGCGTGCCCGCGGCGCTGACGGGCTCCCTGGTGGTCACCACGCTCGGCGGGTACGGCGGCTACGCCGAGCTGGCGGTGGCCGCCGCCAAGGACCTGATCCCGGTGCCCGCCGGGCTGTCGCCGCGCGAGGCCGTGGCGTTGCTGGCCGACGGGCGCACCGCCGTGGGGCTGGTCCGCGCCGCCGCGCCGCGGCCCGGCGAGTGGGTGCTGGTGGAGGCGGCCGGCGGCGGGGTGGGCAGCCTGCTGGTGCAGCTCGCCCGCGCCGCGGGGGCGCTGGTGGTCGGCGCGGCCGGCAGCGCCGCCAAGCGCGACCTGGCCGCGCGCCTCGGCGCCGAGCTGACGGTCGACTACACCGCCCCGGGCTGGGCCGAGGAGGTGCGCGCCGCGACCGGCGGCCTGGACGTCGTCTTCGACGGCGTGGGCGGCGAGATCGGCGCCCAGGCACAGGACCTGCTGAAGGACGGCGGCCGGCTCAGCGTGTACGGCATGGCCGGCGGCCCCATGACCACCCCCGAGCCCCGGGTGACCGCCGTCGCCTGGCCCTCGGCCGACCCGCGCGAGCTGGCCCGCGAGGCCCTGGAGCTGGCCGCGGCCGGCCGCCTGAGTCCCACGGTCGGCAACGTGCTCCCCCTGGAGTCGGCGGCCGAGGCGCACGCCGCCGTCGAGGCCCGCGCGGTCACCGGCGCCCGCCGCGAGCGCGATGGGCACCTTGGACAGCGCTTCGAGTCGTTCGAGCGCCGGCGCCGTGACTCCGAGACGCGCCGCGGCGGCGGCCGCCTCGCCGGACAGCAGCGTCCGCAGCGCGCACAGAGCGTCGGTGTCCTGCAGCGTGATCGGGCTGACGACGTAGCCCGCGCGCGGAAGGGCGGTCACGAGCCCGTCGCGCCGCAACCGGGCCAGCGCCTCGCGCACCGGCGTCTTGCTGATCCGCCATTGCTCGGCGAGCGACGTCTCGGTGAAACTGCTGCCGGGCGGCAGCGTCAGGTCGATGATCTGGCGCCTGATCGCCCGGTAGGCCTGGCTCGTGCGGTCGAGGCCGGTCTCGTCGGTGCCGACCAGCAGCAGCGCGGGGATGTGCGGCGTTCCGCTGACCACGCCATGGATGTCGGACATCGCGCCAGAATACCAATTCACAGTGTTGATACAGCAGTTCGGCCGCCATGCATCGGGTAGAGATATTTATTCTTGTTGTTGATATCTCAGTGTGCGATGCTTCGTTCCATGCAGCGAAACTCCTGGTCCCTTCCCGCCGCGAGCGACTTCCCGGCGCTGGGGGCGATGAGCACCCGCGCCCGCGCGGAGCGCGGCGCACGCGACGGCGTGCGGATGCTCCCGCTCGTCGGCGCCCCGATCCTGCCCATGCCCGAGCACGTACGGCGGGCGGTGGCGGGCGCGATGGACCTCCCCGACCCGCGCGACACCCGCGGCCTGCCGGAACTGCGCGCCGCGATCGCCGCCGAACTGGAGCGCGAGCACGGCCTGCGCGTCGATCCCGAGCGCCGCCTGCTGATCACCCACGGAGCGATGCAGGGGCTCTCCCTCGTGCTGCGCACGGTGCTCGCACCGGGCGACGAGGTGATCGTGCCGACCCCCACCTACTTCTTCGACGGCGCCATCCGCGAGGCCGGCGCCACGCCCGTCGGCGTCCCGTCCCGCGAGAGCGACGGCTGGGCGCTCGACCTGGCCGGCCTGGAGGCCGCCGTCACCAGCCGCAGCCGGGCCGTGCTGCTGTGCAATCCGACCAATCCGACGGGTTATCTCCCCGACGCCGCGACCCTCGCGGCCGTGGTGGACCTCGCCGCCCGCCACGGGCTCCTCGTCATCTCCGACGACTCATGGCAGCACTTCACGTACGACGGCCACCGCTACCACCCGGTGGAGGCGTTCGCCGACCGCTGGCCGCACCTGGTCACCGTCACCAGCCTCAGCAAGTACTACGCGCTGGCGAGCTGGCGGCTCGGCTACGTCCTGGCGCCGCCACCCGTCATCGACGCGCTCAACCGCCGCTTCGAGTGGGAGGCGGTGTGTTGCGGGGTGGTTCCGCAGCGGGCCGCGGTCGCCGCACTCACCGGCCCACGCGACTGGCTCGACCTGGCGCTCTCCACCTACCAGGCCAAGCGCGACCTCGTCTGCGACGGCCTCGCCGCGAGCGGCTTCCCGCCGCCCGTACGGCCCACGGGCGGCGCCTTCCTGCTCGCCGACTGCTCACGCCTTGGTGAGACCCCGGCCGCCATCGACCGCGCACTCCTGCGGAACGGCATCGCGACCGTGCGCGGCGCCGACATGCACGCTCCTGACACGCATGTCCGCATCACGTTCGGCTCCGACGAGGAAACGCTCGCCGAGCTGGTCCGCGGCCTCGGACAGGCCCGCCGAGCGTCCTGACGCGCCCGCCCGCCGGCACGGGCGGCGGGACGGTTCATGACTCCTGTCATGCGCAGCCGATGACAGCCGCGACTGACCGCGGAACCGCGTCTGGATCATGCTTACGCCATGAACATCCGGACGCTTGGAAAGAACGCCTCGGCCGTCGCCCTGACCGCCGGGATGGTGCTGGCGGCCAGCCCCGCCCAGGCCGCCCCCGCGCGGGAGACCGGGC
>NZ_JBSFGJ010000594.1:0-4716 GCF_053596515.1 Nonomuraea sp. NPDC001684 | reverse complement strand
GGTGAAGATCGACGCCATCACCACGGCCGGGGCGTCGCTGCTGCTGGTCAGAGACCAGGCCCAGGGCTTCTACACCGGCGAGAACGTGCACCTTCCCGGCGCGCTCGTCCGCACGATGACCTTCAGCAGGGAGATCACCGAGAAGGTCATCGCGCTGGCCGTGCGCCGGGCGCGCCAGGAGTGGCCCGACGGCCGCATCGACGAGATCGTCATGGCCTACAAGTTCCACCTGCTCGACGGCGCGCTCGACGAGTGGGTGGCCGAGAGCGCCGCCCGCCACGGCGTGCAGATCGGCCTGTTCCAGCCCGACACCGTCAACCGCAACCTCATCGAACGCGGCCCCCGCCCCCGCACGGTGATCATCGCGGGCAACGAGTGGGCCGACATCATGCACGTGGTGCTGCTCGACCGCTTCGGCTCCGAGCGGCAGGAGAACCGCTGTACCGAGAACGTCTACCTGCATCCCGACGCGCGCGGCCTGGTCGAGTACCAGACCGTGCACGGCTCCGCCGACGACCTGGCGGGCACCGGGAGGGTCAACCCGGTGGCCACCGTCCGGGCCGCGGCGGCCATCGCCGAGCGGCACGCGGGGTGCGCCGGAGCGGTGCGGATGGTCGAACGCGCCCTGATGACGCTCGACCGGCACGGCGTGGCCACCCCTGACGCCGGCGGACGCCACTCCACCACCGGCGTGGTCGACGCCCTCCTCGACGCCCTGGAGCCCGTGGCCCGGCCGGTATCGATGGCGGACTCATGACCGACGAGCAGCCACAGCCCCAGAAGGAACGTTCCATTCTGGTCGGCGGGGAACACCAGGAACGTGCCGCCGGCGTGATCACCGAGGAGCACCGGCCCGTCCAGGAAGGTGCCGGCCCGGCCGCTGAGGAGCGCCCGCCTGTCACCGAGCGTGCGGCTCTGGTCGTCGTCGATCTGCAGAACGACTTCTGTACCGGTCCCACCGCCCGTGCTCGTTACGCCGGGGACCCGGCGGCTCTGGAGACGGCCGCGGCCAACACGGCCAGAGCCCTCGCATCGGCGCGAGCCCGCGGCATGGACGTGGTGTTCGTCAGGTTCGTCGGTGACGCCGAGCATCAGGGGCCGAGCTGGCGGCGGCGCGACCTCGCCCAGGGCAAACCCCTCAAATGCCTCGAAGGCACCTGGGGCGCGCAGTTCCACAAGGTCGAGCCCGCGCCCGGGGAGCCGGTCTTCACCAAGTGGGCCTGCTTCGACGCCTTCCTCAGCGAGGGCTTCGAGCGGCACCTGCGCGGGCGCGGCATCGTCCGCCTGGTGTTCGCCGGCCTGTACACCGACGTCTGCGTGGACAGCACCGCCCGCACCGCGTTCCAGAAGGGCTTCCACATCACGGTGCTGACCGACTGCACCGCCAGCCGCCACCTGCCCGACTCGGAGATCCTGCGCTTCATGGCCGCCCTCTACGGCGCCCATCTCAGCTCCCACGACGTCCCCGGCTCGTGGATCCCGGAACAGGAGACCGCCGCGGTGTCAGCGGACGGTCGACCGGCCCGAGAGGAGCGCACGTGCCGGACAACCGACAGCTCGAAATCGACAGCGGCGTCGGCCTGACCGCGCTCATGGTCGCCGCCGCGCGGGCGATCGAGACCCACCGCCCCGACTCCCTGGCCGCCGACCCCTACGCCGAGCACTTCGTCCGCGCCTCCGCCGCCTCGGCCGCCTGGCCGACCCGTCCGCAGGACGTGCCCGGCGGCGACGCCAACCCTCTGTGGGGCAGGCTCGGGCGCTACTTCGGTCTGCGTACCCGGGTCCTCGACGACTTCCTGCTGCGCGCGGCCAAGGCGGGCATCCGGCAGGTCGTCCTGCTCGGCGCGGGGCTCGACAGCCGGGCTCTGCGGCTCGGCTGGCCTCGGGGACAGGTCGTGTACGAGATCGACCGGCCGGGTGTGCTGGCGTTCAAGGAGCACGTGCTCGCCTCGCTCGCCGTCGAGCCGTCTTTCCCGGTTCGGAGCGTCCCGGCGGCACGGCGTCGGGTGGTCGCGGCCGACGTGGGCGACGACTGGGCCGGCGCGCTGCTGGGCGCGGGCTTCGACGCGAACGCGCCGACCGCCTGGCTGGCCGAAGGGCTGCTGCTCTACCTGGATCCGGAGGTCGAACGGCGGCTTCAGCGGACCATCGACGTCCTGAGCGCCGAGGGGAGCGTCCTGGCGTTCGAGGCGAAGCTCGGGCTGGGGTCGCCGGCGGTCCGCGCCAACCCGGTCTACGCGGCGACCAAGGCGCAGATCGGCGTGGATCTGCTCGCGTTGTTCGACCGGAAGCCGCGTCCTGACTCCATCGGGCTGCTGAGGGGGCGGGGCTGGTCCGCCACCGTCCGTACGCCCTTCGACTTCACCCGTCAGCACGGTCGCGGCCCCCTCCCCGAACCGGACGACGCCTTGGCCACCAACCGCTGGGTGTTCGCCGACAAACCACGACAGAGCCACGTCTTGGGCGTCTCCGTCCCCACGTTCCGCGACTGCTGACGGCCGGCTCCCGGGCCGGCCGCGAAGAGACGGCGAGACCCCCTCGGCTGCCCCGACCGGTCGCGACCCGCGAACGGTCGGAGAGCGGGGCGGCCCAGGTGGCGGGGCCGCGAATGGTGCCATGTATGGCTTTCGGCGCGCTGGTTCGGCTCGGGGCCGGGGCGCTGGTTCGGCTCGGTGGCGGGGCTTGGTGGTTGGTGTCTGGGGGCGGGTGTGGTGGTTGGTGTCTGGGGGCGGTTGATGGTCGGGGTGGTTCTCAGGCGGTGGGGGCGTGTTCTCGTGCTGAGATAAGGATGTCCAGGATTGCGAGGGTTTCGGCCCATGGCACTGGGTTCGGGGCGCCGTTCACCATGCTGAGGAACGCCTCCATCGTCCGGACGTATCCCAGGTTGTGGACCGGGTCGGGGCCGCTTTCGATCACGATCGACTCGCTGCCGTGCCGGCCGTGGAGGGTCACCATGTAGGCGTTGTCGTCCGAGACGCCCAGGATCTCGACCGTTCCGACTATCCCGTTCGCCCACTGCAGTGCCAGGACGCCGGTGTCCTCGGAGCTGAGTGTCCGGTAGTGGCGTCTGGTTCCGGCCGCCCCGACCAGGCGCACGTCCGGGCCCAGCAGGGCGACCAGCGGCTCGACGCCGTGGATGCCCATGGTCACCATCGTCCCGCCGCCCTCGCCGGGAGTGTCCTGCCAGGCGTTGTAGCCGTCGGCCCACTGGCCCACGTCGTGCCGGACCGTCGCCCGTACCGACAGCACGTCCTGCGCGTCGGCGCGGACCTCGGCGAAGGCGGGCGCGAAACGCAGCACCGAGCCCGACATCACCCGATCGTGCACCGGCAGCCGGCGCAGGGCGTCGAGCTGCTCCCTGGTCGCGGCGGCGGGCTTGTTCACGAAACACGGCACGCCGGTCTCCAGCACCTGGCCGAGAGCGGCGGGCACGTGCGGGTTGGGCAGCGTCAGCACGACGCCGTCCGGGTTTCCCGCCAGCAGCTCGTCGAGGTCGCCCGCCGCCTTCGCCTCGGGATGCTCCTCGGTGAAGCGCCGCAGCCGCTCGGCGTCGGGCTCCCAGACGGTCAGCTCGGCGTGGCGGGCCAGGGTGCGGGCGTCGGTGTACGGATGGCTGGTGGCGAGCCCGGCGAGCGCAATGCGCACAGCTTTCCTCCAAAAGGCCGATATTTCAGGAAATGATCCACATCATGTCAGGACCACGGGAACCGCCCGGTCCCCTCAGGGGCGAACCCTTTCCAGGGGCACTTGGGCAACCCCATTCCTGGTCCCCAGCAGCGAAGTCATTCCTTAAGCACAAGGACCGGTCCCCAGGAGCTGAGCCGCTCCTCGGTCTCCAGTCCGCGAGCGGCCGTGGAGACGGCGGGCCAGGGGCGCGCAGCAGGGCCACCCGTAGCTTGTGGTTTCCGGTCGTGGTCCATGAGGGTGCTGCCCGACGTGGACGGACAGTTAAGGCCGGCCGTCCTGGGCTCCGGTGCGGGCGTCATCGTCTTGAGTGAGGTGCAGGGCCGCTATGAGGCCCCTGGTGAAAACTCGGTGGACCAGACGGACGGTCGCTGCGAGCATGGCCGGTGATGTACCGAGCGTAGGAACACGTCGATCACCGGCAGGGGGACGGCCCAGGAGCCGTCGCCCCCTTGTCGGCAGCTCTCTGACTCTTCCCTCAGACGATCGACGTACGGGCGCCCGAGCGCGCCCGGAGAAGGACTTTCCATGGACATCCAGGAGTACGCCAGGTACGACGCCACCGGCCTCAGCAACCTGATCAGGACGGGCGAGACCGACGCCGGCGAGGTCGAGGCGGCGGCCCGCCAGGCGCTGGCGCAGGTCGACGAACACGTGAACGGCCTGGCGCTGCCGGTGTTCTCGCCGGCGCTCGACCACGCAGCCGACGGCCCCTTCGCGGGGGTGCCGTTCCTCATCAAGGATCACGGGCCGGTGGCCGAAGGGGTGCCGTTCACGCTGGGCAGCCGGGCCTATCCCGGCGTCCTCGCCCGGCGCGACACCGACCTGATGACGCGGTTCCGCGCCGCCGGACTGGTCACGCTGGGCCTGACCACGGTGCCCGAGCTGTGCGTCAGCTTCACCACCGAGCCCGTGCGCTACGGGCCCGCACGCAACCCCTGGGACCTGGGCCGCACCGCGGGCGGGTCGAGCGGCGGCGCCGCGGCGCTGGTGGCGGCCGGTGCTGTGCCGGTCGCGCACGCCAGCGACGGC
>NZ_JBSFGJ010000593.1:0-4747 GCF_053596515.1 Nonomuraea sp. NPDC001684 | reverse complement strand
GCGCCACGTCCTCGGCCACACCCGCCACCTGCGGCGCCGCGCCGTGCTCGGCCTCCCGCTTGGCCGCCACCAGCTCCGGCAGGTACGGCGGCCCGTACGGCAGCAGCCGCGTCAGGTCGGCCTCCAGCTCCCCGGTGCGCATGAGGTGGGTGCCCGTCGCCAGCACGCGGAAGGTGTACAGCAGCGGCTTCAGCTCGCCCGTACGCCCGAACAACCGCCACTGCGTACGCGCGAACCCCAGGTAGTGGTGGGCGTGGTGCCGCGTCACGCATCCGGCCGCCAGCGCCACCAGCTCCTCGTGCACCGGCGAGGACGTCACCACCAGCGGCGACAGGAGCTGTTCGAGCACGTAACCGTTGCGGCCGAGGAGCAGGCGGCAGAACTTGACCAGGTCGTGCGTGACCAGGTCCACCTCGACGCCCTCGCGCGTCCACGTCCGGTCCAGCGTCTGCGGCCCGGTGCGCAGCCCGGCCACCTCCTCGACCGGCAGCACGTGCACGCCACGCAGGTCCACGTCGGAGTCCACGGACGGGAACCCGTACAGGTGGGCGCCGCTCACCGTGGCGAACGCCACCGGATACGGCTGCTCCGCGGGAACCTCAGGCAGCCAGGACGGCAGCAGCGTGTTCACAGGTGCTCCTTCCGCACGCTCACCAGGAAGTCCTCCACGCGTTCGCGGTCCGGCCGCTCCGGCAGGACACAGGGCGCGGCGGCCAGCTCCGCCGCCAGCGCGGCCCGCCAGGCGTCCACCTCGGCCCACGTGACCTCGCCGCGCCGGACCGCCAGCAGCCGTTCGCGGTGCGCCCCGACCTCCACCAGCGGCTCGCCGTGCCGCATCAGGTGCAGGCCGCTGAGCAGCAGCCGCAGCATGTGCATGGCCTGCTTCCACTTGGGCGCCGCCGGGTCGAGCCGCCGGAACTGGTCGACGGCGTACCCGGCGAAGGTCTGCCGCGCCCGCCGCGACACGAACGCCCCGCGCAGCTCGCGCAGCCGCCGCCCGGTCGGGGTCTCCATCTCCACGATCGGCGACCACAGGCACTCCAGCACCGTCGGGTTGGCCTCCAGAGCCAGCACGCAGAAGCGCTCCACCTCCCACGAGAACTGCTCGGGCAGCGGCCCGTCGCGGTGCGTGGGCGGCTTGGACAGCCGCCAGAAGTCCGCGGTGGGGGCCACGAACACGCCGCGCCGGTCGGTGTCGGACGCCGCGGTCTCCAGCCCGTACGCCCGCGACCCCGTCACGACGGACAGGATGAGATCGTCATTCATCCGGACACCCTCCCACGGGGCTTGCGTTCGGGGGCCGGCGGCTGGTCTGATCGAAAAGTGGGCGGCTATGACGAGGCTTACCGGCGGAGCATCCAGCGCCCGGAGGAGTTCTGGGCGCAGGCGGCGCGCGACATCGACTGGGACGTCGCGCCCGCCGTCGTCAGCGACGGGAGCCGGTGGTTCCCCGACGGACGGCTCAACACCTGCCACAACGCGCTCGACCGGCACGTCGCGGCCGGCCGCGGCGGCCAGGCGGCGCTGATATACGACAGCCCGGTCACCGGCGCCGTCCGCACGATCACCTACGCCGAGCTGCTCGACGAGGTGGCGCGGACGGCGGGCATGCTGAAGGCGCTCGGCGTGACGGCCGGCGACACCGTCGTGATCTACATGCCGATGGTGCCCGAGGCGGTCGTCGCGATGCTGGCCTGCGCGCGGCTCGGCGCGGTGCACTCGGTGGTGTTCGGCGGCTTCGCGGCCAGGGAGCTGGCCCTGCGCATCGAGCACGCCGAGCCCAAGGTGGTGCTCGCGGCCTCCTGCGGCATCGAGCCGGCCCGGGTCGTGGCCTACAAGCCGCTGCTCGACGCCGCCCTCGACCAGGCCGCCCACCGGCCCGCCCACTGCGTGATCCTGCAGCGCCCGCAGGGCCCCGCCGAGCTGACGCCGGGCCGCGACCTCGACTGGCACGAGTCCGTGCGCGCCGCCGAGCCCGCCGGGTGCGTCAGCGTGGCCGCCACCGACCCGCTCTACGTGCTCTACACCTCCGGCACCACCGGCCTGCCCAAGGGCGTGGTGCGCGACAACGGCGGCCACGCGGTCGCCCTGCGCTGGAGCATGACCAACGTCTACGGCGCCGCCCCCGGCGAGGTCTTCTGGGCCGCCTCCGACGTCGGCTGGGTCGTCGGCCACTCCTACATCGTCTACGCGCCGCTGCTGACCGGCTGCACGACCGTCCTGTACGAGGGCAAGCCCGTCGGCACGCCCGACCCCGGGGCGTTCTGGCGGGTGACCGCCCAGCACGGCGTGCGCACGCTGTTCACCGCGCCCACCGCGATCAGGGCCATCAAGAAGGAAGATCCCACCGGCAATTTCGCGAAAAAATGGGACCTGTCCGGGCTGCGGCATCTCTTCCTCGCCGGTGAGCGCCTCGACCCCGACACCTACCACTGGGCGAGCGACCTGCTCGGCGTCCCCGTCATCGACCACTGGTGGCAGACCGAGACCGGCTGGCCCGTCGCGGCCAACTGCGTCGGCATCGAGACCCTGCCGATCAAGCCGGGCTCGCCGACGAAACCCGTCCCGGGCTACGACGTGCGCGTGCTCGACGCCGAGGGCCGCGAGTGCCCGCCCGGGGTGGAGGGCGCGGTCACCGTCCGGCTGCCGCTGCCGCCCGGCTGCCTGCCCACCCTCTACCGCGACGAGGAGCGCTTCCGGGCCTCCTACCTGTCCCGCTACCCCGGCCACTACCTGACCGGCGACGGCGGCCACATCGACGCCGACGGCTACCTCTACGTCATGGGCCGCATCGACGACGTGATCAACGTGGCCGGCCACCGCCTGTCCACGGGCGCGATGGAGGAGGTGATCGCCGCCCATCCCGACGTCGCCGAGTGCGCGGTGATCGGGGTGGCCGACGCGCTGAAGGGGCAGCTCCCGGTCGGGTTCGTGGTGCTCAAGTCCGGCTCCGGCCGCGACCCGGCCGACGTCGAGCGCGAGCTGACCGCCCTGGTGCGCGAACGCGTCGGGCCGGTCGCCGCCTTCCGCCGGGCCGTGGTGGTCGCCCGGCTGCCCAAGACGCGCTCGGGCAAGATCCTGCGCGCCACGATGCGCGACATCGCCGACGGCCGGCCGTACGCCACGCCGTCCACCATCGAGGACCCCGGCGTGCTGCCGGAGATCGCCGACGCGGTGAAAGGCCCATAGCGGAGCGGGCGTCCGGGCAGCGCCGGGGGCGCCTCCCGGCGCATGATGGGACCTCCCGGTCCCGGAGAGAAGGCTGATGATCGAGACCCCGAGTTACGCCGACGCCCTGAGGGTGCTCGGCTGCAAGGAGGGCAGGCTCGTCAAGGTGGTCGGCTTCGCCGCGGCCGCCGCCCGCACGGGGTGGGCGCTGGCCGGGGGCGGGCTGCTCACCATGGGCCTGGCCGACCTGCGTTCCGACGTCGTGCGCTACGGCGAGGAGGTCATCCGCAGGATGCCCGAGCTGAAGGGCGGCGTGGACCGTTACACCCGCACCCAGCGCCTGGCCGCCGCGCACGCCGTGATCGTCGTCTCGGCCTGGTTCGAGGCGCTGGGGGAGGCCAAGCTGCCCTTCACCCTGGAGCAGCTCGACCGGGCCGACAAGATCTCGCACGGCGTGCCCACTCCCGAGCGCTTCGCCCGCCTGGTGGCCGGTCTGCTCATGGAACGCCTGCCCACCCCCGAGCCGCACGTGCCCTTCGCCGAGACCCGCCAGGCCGTCGAACGCGCCCACCTGCGCATGTCGGAGGCGATGGCCGGGTTCGTCGGCGGCCTCAGCGTGTGGGACGAGCTGCCCGTCGACGACCAGCTCCTGTTACCCCGGATGCTGGCCGAGGGCCCGCCCGCGCACGCCCTGCGCATCTACGACGAGGACTTCCGCTCGCTGTCCCTGGACAGCCACGAGTTCGGCGTGCGCAGCCTGGTCACCGACCGCCAGCCGCCGGGCACCGGCCTGTCGCGGGTGGCCTGGCTGCTGGCCGAGCTGGCCCCGCCGCGGGTCGGCGACCGTCCCATGATCCACCGGGTCAGGATGGCGGCGAACGCGCTCGACCGTCCCCTGCTGGCCGCCGGCAAGCTGCCCGAGGACGTCTCGCTCCCACTGCTCGGCGAGGGCTACCTCAGCCCGCGCTGCCGGGTCGCCGAGCTGACCCGCGAGTCCGACCCCTCCTCCGTGGGCTGGTGGCGGGACCAGCGCCTGCTGCCCGACGCCGAGGCGTTCCTCGTCGGCCACCTCACCTCGCTGCGCGCCACCCAGGCGCCCCTGCTGGTGCTCGGCGAGCCCGGCGCGGGCAAGTCCAAGCTGACCGAGGTGCTCGGCGCCCGCCTGGCCAGGTCGGAGTTCCTGCCGATCAGGGTGGAGCTGCCGCGCGTCTCGCCGCGCGCGCCGGTCGCCGAGCAGATCGAGCAGGCCGTCGCCGCCGTGCTGGAGGAGGAGGTCGCCTACGCCGACCTGGTCGCCGCGGGCGACGGCGCGCTGCCGGTGATCCTGCTCGACGGCTTCGACGAGTTGCTGCAGGGCGGCGTCAACCGCTACGACTACCTCGGGCACCTGCAGGAGTTCCAGCGCCGCGAGGCCGCGCTGGGACGGCCCGTCGTGGTGATCGTGACCAGCCGGACCGTGGTGGCCGACCGCATCAGGTTCCCCGACGGGCTGCTGGCGCTGCAGCTCCAGCCGTTCGAGGACGACCAGGTGCGCCAGTGGCTCGACATCTGGGACCAGGCCAACCGCGCCCTGCTGGCC
>NZ_JBSFGJ010000592.1:0-4762 GCF_053596515.1 Nonomuraea sp. NPDC001684 | reverse complement strand
CCGGGCGTAGATGAGCGCGCCGGCCCGGGCCCACACCTCCGCGCCGTCCTCCCGTGCCAGCCGCGCGGCCAGCCAGCGCATCGGCTGCCCCCTGTCGAGCCGCGGGCCGAGCAGCGGTTGCAGCAGGCCGGCCAGCCGCGAGGGCGCGAGGTCGCGGTAGTGCCCGGTCAGCCGGGCGGCGTGCCAGTCCGCGTGGTTGAGCTGCTCGACGATCTGCGCCGCCTCGGCCTCCGGCACCGTCACCCGGCGGCCGGCGGCGGCGCAGATCCACTCGACGAGCTGGAAGAAGGCGTCGCCGTGCTGGGCGGGCAACATCCGGTACAGCTCGGCCAGCAGCTTTCCGTCCATGCCGTCCGTCTCTTCCGGGCCGCCCGGGGCGGCGGGCGGGGCGCTCACCGGGGCCGCGCCGCCGGGCGCGCGGTGCGCCCCGGTGGTGGCGGCGGGCGAGGCCGGTTTCTGCACCGCGAAGACGTAGCCCGACGCGGGCGGGTCGGCGTACTGGCGCAGGCAGACGGCCGCCGCCTCCAGCCGGGCCTCCAGCGTGCGGTACTGCGAGACGACCGCCTCCAGCCGCCCGGCCACGCCCGTCCCGCCCAGCTCCTGGTAGGCCCTGACCAGGCAGCGGGCGAGCGTGTCGCACTCGTCGGCGGGCGCCCGCGGCTCCTCCCACAGGGCGATCCTGTTCTCCTCCCGCGGCTGGGTGGGCGGCGCACCGCCGTGCGCCTGGGCCACGCGGAAGACCAGGTGCGGCTGCAGGCCGCCGCGGTCGTCGCCCTGCGCCGCCTCGAAGGTGGAGAACGACGGACGCCAGGCGTGCGCCGTCCCCTGGAGCAGCACCGCGGCGGTGAACCGCAGCCCCCGCAGGTAAGCGCCCGGGACGGGCGCCTGGGGGTCGGCGGCCGGTAGCATCGCCGCGAGGGGCCGTCCCGGCTGCCGCAGGACGGCGGCCACCAGGGCGGTCAGGCCCTGGACGGGATGCGGCCGGACGGCGGCGCGCGCGAGGAAGGACGCGGTCAGCTCCTCGTGGTCGGCGGCCGGCAGCCTGGCCAGCGTCCGGCCCTGCGGGACCTGGCCGGGCGGCTCTCCCAGGCTCAGCGCGCCCAGTCCCTGCCACAGGCAGGCCAGCGCCAGGTCGACGCTCACCGCCGCGCACGGCCCGATCAGCGCACGCGCCACCTGCGGATGACGGCCGCCGCCGGCCCGCGAGGACGGCGCGGACAGGACGAGCGCGTCCGGGTCGTACGAGCGCTCGATGATCGTGGCCAGCTCGTCGCCGGGCAGGACGAGGTAGACCAGGCTGCGATGGCCGGAGGCCACCCCCCGCGGCAGCGTGGCCATGGGCAGGATCAGCCGGGAGGCGTGGTGGACCCGCGGATCCTCGGTGGAGCAGGCGATCGGCCCGAAGTCCTTGCCCGGCCGCCAGCGGAACTCGACCTGCTCGACTGACGTCGCGTTCATCAGATTCCGATCCTCCGGGCTTCTGGGGAGGTGAGCACGCCGGTCATCGCCATCAGCGAGATCAGCGGATTGAGCACCCGGCAGGGCCGCACGCCGCGGACGAACGTCTTGTCCGCCACGGTGTCGGAGCCGGCCGCCGAGGCCACGTGGAAGGTGGCCCTGCGGCATTCGCGGTAGGGCCGCGTCCAGGCGTCGGCCTGCCTGGCCCGGAGGTAGGCGTAGACGTCGGCGCTCTCCCGCAGCGAGGACTCCGGGTCGAGCACCCGGTCCGGCTGCCGCAGCCACCACGCGATCGGGTCCTCGAAGCGCAGCAGGTCGGCCTTGCCCAGCACGATCGCCGTGCTCAGCTCGGCCAGGCGGCCCGACCCCTGCAGGAGCTCCAGCACGGTGGCGAAGGTCCGGTCGCCGAGCTCGTCGCGGCCCAGCTCGGCGGCGTTCACCACGAAGATCAGCCCGTCGGCCACGTCGAGGAAGCGGCGCGCCGACTCGATCTCCAGCAGGTCGCCGCCCGCCACGTCGAACAGCGCGACCGGGCGCGCGTCCCCGCCCGCCTCCCGCACCAGGAAGACGTCCACCAGGCCGACGGCTCCCGGCCGGGTGTGCTCGACCACCCGCGAGTCGTTGAGGAACGGACTGACCTGCTCGTCGACCAGGCTCTGATGGGCCGCCAGGCTGATCGCCTGATGGCTCAGGCCGGGGCCGAGCCCGTGTTTCTCCAGTTGCGCGATCATCGAGATCAGCAGGTGCGTCTTGCCGGAGTTGGTCGCGCCGACGAACCCGTAGACCGACGGCGTGCCGTGCCCGCCGTAGGCGAGCGGGAGGTAGTGGGCCGCTCCGGGCCCGTCCTCCTCCGGCCCCGGGCAGCGGACGAAGGCCGTGCGCCGCAGCACCGCCCGCTGCGTGGGGCTCGCGCTGTCCGGGATCGTCAGCGTGACGTAGGCGCCCTCGCCGCGGTCGTAGCGGTAGAGCTCGCGCTCGTCCCACGTCAGGGTCGCGGCGCAGATCGGGCACGGCACGAGGGGGCCGCTCGCCTCGCGGGCGGCCGGGCCGGCCGGTGCGGATGGGGGCATGGGCGCTCCGTTGGCTCTGCGCGCGTAGTCGGCCACCAGCCGGCCGGCGACGCTGTCGTGGACGGGATGCGCGGGCAGCGTCCCCGCGCGTTCGCGGAACCGGACGAGCAGCCCCGGATGGCTGGGCGGCCTGGCCCGGTCGTCGTAGGTCTCGAAGGCCAGCGGCGGCAGGGTGTCCCACGGTTCGCCGGCGGCCGCGCCGAGGACGGCGTCCAGCCCCCACAGCAGCGCGTGCGCGCACCGCGACGGCGGCAGCTCGATCGGGCCCTCCGCGCCGGCCAGCAGGTGCGACAGCAGCGGCACGAGCTGCGCCAACGGCTCCGGCGAGCGCGCCTCGGCGTCCAGGCCGGCCCGGTACGGCTCGACGCCGCGCACCGTGAGCGGCATCAGGCGCCCTCCCGGCCCGCGCAGCCAGCGCCAGTCGCGCAGCTCCAGCGCGAGCCGGGGCGTCAGCAGCGCGGGCGCGCCCACGAGCAGCCGGGCCAGCGCGCTGCGCCCCCCGCGCGGCTGCTCGCGCCGGACCAGCACGGCCTGCCGGTCGAAGATCGCGTAGACGTGGCTGACCCCCGGTGAGCCGCCGGGGTCCGTGCGCAGCCAGTGCTCGACCTGGCGGTGGAGCCGCGCGAGCTCGTCCGGCCGGAGCGTGGAGGCGGTGGGGCCGAAGGCCGGGCCCGACGCCGAGCGCTGCCACCCGTAGGTGACCTGGTGCAGGACGCTCATCTGCGCCGCCTCCAGGGGCGCCCGCGCCGGGCCGGCTCTTCGGGGGCGGCCGGGACGGGCGGGACCGGCTCGGCCTCGGCGACCGGCGCGGTCTGCGGGTGTTTGAGCGCCCGCAGCGCGAAGAAGTCCGCTCGGCCGCGCTCCAGCGCCACGTCGGGCGACATCCCGCGCGGCACCGGGTCGGGGACGTCGAGCCGCCGCAGCAGCTCGCGGACCGACGGACGCCCCTCGGGCGGGCCGAAGACGCCCCGCAGCAGGCGCGCCAGGTCGGGCGGCGCGTCGGCCAGGTCGGCCCGCTCCGGGGCGCGGCCGGTCGCCACCCAGAAGATGAGCCGTCCCGCCGCCCAGACGTCGTCCTCGCCGGTCACGACGCCGGCGGTCTGGCCGGGCCGCTGTTCGGGCGCCCACCAGGGCGGCGCGCCCGCCACCGACCGGGGCGTCCCGGCCAGGGCGGCCTCGGCGAAGCCGGTGATCTGCGCGCACACGGTGTCCCAGTGGACGGTCTCGGGCGACAGCGCCCGGTGCGCGATCCCGGCGGCGCTCGTCCACCGCAGCCCGGTCAGCAGGCTCCGCTGGAACGGCAGGTTCTCACTCGGCAGGATCCGGCCCAGCGTGCCGCCGACGGGCTTGCCGCGGTAGGGCTCCAGCAGGACGAACGGCAGCTCGCCGTCCGCCTCGTAGCCGATCAGCCGGGACACCTGCGGCGGGTACGGCGCCGAGCCGCACAGCCTGCTCAGCCGCAGACCCGCCAGGATCTCGTTGTCGAGGGCGTCGTACCCGGACCCGGGCCCCGCGGCCGCCGGCCCGACGTGGCGGGCCTCGCGCTGCCTCCCGTCGGGCCAGGAGAGCGCGAGCAGGCAGGAACGCAGCGGCGGCGCGGGCGGGACGGGGTCCTCGCGGCGGGCGGTCACCGTGACCTCGGCGGAGGCGCCGTGGCGGTCGCGGAAGCGCAGCACCGTTCCCGGTTCGGTCATCGGCGCGGTCATGGGCGCGGTCATCGGCGCTCGCCCTCCTGGACGGGCTCCGGCTCGTCCGCCCAGGTCTGGCGGGCGACGCCCGGCCGTACCGGGACCAGGCGCAGCGTCCCGGCGTGGCGCGCCGAGGGCACCCACACCGTCCCGGCGGGCAGCGACTCCTCCAGCGCGGCCCGGCAGGGGCGCGGGGCGAAGCGCACAGCGGCGGGCGGCCCGGCGCCGACGTCCAGCAGCGACAGGTCGCGGGCCAGGCAGAGCTGCCACATGACGGCGGACACGTCGTGCCCCGCGGCCGAGGCCAGCTCCGGCAGGTCCTCCTCCGGCGCGGCGCCGTCGGCCTCGACCGCCCATTCCGTCGCGAACGGCGGCGGATCGTCCATGCCGTGCTCGGCGACGTGCTTCTCCCAGACCGAGAACAGCTCGGCGGCCCTGCCACCGGCCCGTTCGCCGTGCTCGGCGGTCGAGCCGGCGGCCAGCCCGCGCAGCGCCGGCGCCGCCGCCTCACGCACCAGGTCCGCCAGGAAGTGCTCGACCCGCCGG
>NZ_JBSFGJ010000591.1:0-4779 GCF_053596515.1 Nonomuraea sp. NPDC001684 | reverse complement strand
GCGGGCCATCTCCACGCCGTGGGCGTCCAGGGCCGGGGGCCGCCCGCCGACGCGGCCGCGTGCTCGGGCCGAGGCCAGGCCTTCGAGGGTGCCCTCGACGATGAGTTCGCGGAGGAACTCGTCGAAGGCACCGAACATGTGGAACTGCAGCCGTCCACCCGGCGTGGAGGTGTCGATGCCCTGCTTGAGCACCAAGAGATCAACCTCACGCCCGCGGAGCTGCGCCGCCAAGTCCAACAGGTGGCGCAGCGACCGGGCGGCGCGCGACAAGCGGGTGATGACGAAGGTGTCGCCAGGCCTGAGGTAGTCCAGCGCCTTGTCGAGCTCAGGGCGTCGATCGACCTTTCCCGATGCCTTGTCTACGAAGATCCGGTCGCAACCAGCCTCGCTCAGGGCGTCGCGCTGGCTGTCGGGGTTCTGGTCGCGGGTGGACACCCGCCCGTAGCCGATCCTGCTCACCTGAATATTGTCTCATAAACGGGCTTGCCCGATACTATTGAAACATAGATTACGTACGCGGGTTATGAGGCGTTGTCGCGAGGTCGAACGCCGGGAGTCGAGCCGTGACCGCAGGTTGTCTCAGAAACGATCGATTTCGCACAAGATCAAAGCAGGTCCTGGAGAGGCTTCGGGCTGGCGAGCCGCTCGTTTGGGGCTCATGACACGTTTCTTACCGACGCCCCGACTACGGCCAGCCAGCCGGCGCACAAGCGCATCGGATGACGTGAGCAGGCCGCCGAAGAGCGCGCGGCACGGGCCGCTGAGCGCGCCGACAAGGCGGAAGCACGGGCGGACACGGCAGAACAGCGCGCCAACACTGCCGAGGAACGCGAGCGTCAGGCCCGCGATCAGGTGGCACAGGAAAGGGCCGCGCGCGCCAGCGCCGACACCGCGGCGCAGGAGGCCCAGCGCCAGCGTGATGAGGCCGTGGCCGAACGTAAATCCGCCGAGAAGCAGGCCGGCCTCTTGACCACCGAGCTGGCCACCCTGAAGACGCAACTCGCCGCCTGCGAGCGAGAGCTGGCCGGCGCAACCACGGCTCTCTCAGAACTGGCGGGCAAGGTCGAGACCGCCGAAGGACGCGCCGAGGAGGAACGTCAGACCGCTGCCCAGGCCCGAGTCGAGACCGCCGCGGTGCGGGAGCAGGCCGACCGGCTGCGTGAGTTGCTTCGCGACGAGAGCGGCAGGGCAAGCGCCGCGGCGCTGGAGGCGGCTGTCACCGCAACCCGGCTGGAGACCGCCCAGGCCGCCGCCAGTCTGACGCTGCCCGAGCCGATCGACCTGAGCTCCGACCTCGGCGACGGGGTGAGCGGCGTGGTACTGCCCGACGCCGCCATCCAGACCGTCACCCGGGAGCCGGACGGGACCATCGTGCTGCACCACCACGACACCCGCATCCGGCTCGGCGACCCGCAGCACGCTCCAGCTCGCGGACGAGCCCTGGCCGCCGCGCTACTGGCCCTGTCCTCCGAACATCCCTGATCGCCCCGGCACGACCGCCGCTCTCCCCCGTCCCGCGGGCGGTCCGCCGAAACGGTCTCAGTAATGCCCCTTCCCATCCGCCCCCTCCTATCGGCGGCGACAGAGCACCAGCCCCCCGCTGCCGATTCCGACCGGTCCCTGGCTCCCGCATGCCGGGCACATGCGGATCGACTGTCATGCTCCTGCGAGATCGTCACCAGCGAACCCGTCCGGCGCGTGCGGGACGTCCTCGGGGTGCTCGCCGGAGCGCTGACTCCTGGCCCAGAGCCGCATGTCGTGCTTGCGGCGGGCCTCGGCCATCGCCTGAGCGAGCATCGCCCGTTCGGCGGCGACCAGTTCCGGATCGTCACATTCACCGGCCGTCGGTGGCTCTGACGCCAGTGACTCGGAGGCCGGGGCTGGGTGGGTCGTCTTTGCGACCAGGTGGCGGCGAAGCTGGGCGATCGTCTCGGAGGTGCGCTCAGGACCGGCCAGGTGGCGGAGCGCATCGGCCGGAGTGGTGCGGATGAAGGAGTCTGGCGCCGAGTTGGGGGCGACCGTAGCGGTGACGGTGTGCAGGCAGAGCTGCGGCAGGGAGAGTTCCAGGCGGTGCTCGGCGAAGCACAGGCGGCCGGCCACGGCTTGGCGACTGCCCCAGTCCGGCCGCATGACCGTCAGCAGTGTGGCTCGTCGTAGCGAGTGGCCATGCCGCGGTTCTGCTTGAGGTGGTTGATGCCGCATTCCATCGCGTGAGGCCAGCGGTAGGGGCCGGGGTCGAAGGCCGGCGGCGGCCCGCAGCCTCACGCTGGAGGCGGTGGCCACCCACGCCGGTACGAGCGAACCGGCGCTGCGTCGCCGCATCGACCGGTGTGACATCCGGGCCCGATGCGGACATCGATCTTCTGCTGGACGTGCTTGCCTCGACCACGTACTACCGCGTGCTCTTCGGGCACCTGCTCATCACGCCAAAACTTGCCCAGGACGTCGTGTCGGTGGTCATGGCGGGCATCGCCACCAAGCGGTGGCGTGACGACCACGGCCCCTGATGCGACATATCAGGGCGTCGCCGGGTTCGCGGAAGCGCGCCGTACGCACCGGCCGGCGAGTAGGCACCGGAGGCGGACGCCCCCGGTGCCGTTCAGCTCTCGGCCAGGTCGGATCTTACGCGGGCGGCAGGGCGCGCAGTGCGGTCTCCGCACGGTCGTGCCACCACAGCAGACCGCTCCGGCCGGTCAGCCGTCGCAGGTCGTCGAGGTGCCGGGCAGCCGTGGCCTGGTCGCCGGCCGCCGAGGCGAGCAGGGCCAGGTACCAGTCGACCGGTCCCATGCAGACCACCGCGGAGAGCGTGGAGATCCGCCCGCCGTACGGCAGAAGCGCCGCATGGCCGGCTCGGCAGTCCTCGGCGCTGCCGACAGCCGCTCTGGCGGCGGCCTGCAGGCAGGTCGTGGACAGCCAGGACCAGTCGAGAGGCGGCGAAGGCCAGCCACGGGCGACGAGGGCACGCGCCTCCTCGCGGCGGCCTTGGGCGCACAGCTGGAGGATCCGGGCGTCGTGGTCCATCGTCGGATGGATGCCTTCGATCTCGTCGATCAGCGATCCCGCCGCCCCGATCGTGCCCTCCTGGTAGCGCGACGCCAGGCGCCCCATCGCGACAGCGGGCCCGGCATGCCAGACCCCGATCTTCCCGGCCTGGCGTCCGGCCTTGGCACGCAAGGTCTCGGCGTCGTCGAAGCGGCCCTCCAGAGCGAACCGGTTGGCCCGCCACATCGTGTGCTGGAAACGCGGCCAGGGCAGCGGCAGCCGTTCGAGCAGTTCCTCGCTCCGCGCCGCCGCCCGGTCGGCGCCCTCCACGTCGAACAGCTCCAGGCGGTAGTGGGTGTGCATCATCTGGGCGAGCAGCTCGAACGCCGGCGCCTGCAGATCCGCCGCCAGCTCGTGCAGCTCGTCGGCGATCTTCATCAGCTCCGGGATGTGCAGCGGCTGCGGCAGGGCCAGATGCCGCGCGTTCAGCATGCGCATCAGGAGGTGCGGGTCGCCCAGACGCCGGGCCATCTCGACCGCCTGTGCCGAGAGCTCGTCGCTGCGGGGATCGCCGCTGCCGTCGTACAGCTCCTGGGCGAGGCCGGCCAGGAGCCGGGCCCGTTGCGGGCCGTCCCTGTCGCCCGCCCGTTCGAGCGCGGTCTCGAAGCGGTGCACCAGGTGCAGCTCGACGGCCTCGTACGGGTCCCGCAGCGTCCACAGCGCGGGGGCGTCCAGCGCGGCCAGCGCGCGGGTGGCCAGGTCGGGGCGGTTGGGCGCCCGGTCGGCGGCGCGCAGGGCGTCGGCTCTGGCCCGCCGGGCGCCGACCGCGTCCCCGGCCTCCAGCAGCGCCCGGACCTGCCGCAACAGCAGGTCCACGTGAGTCTCCGGATCGCCTCCGGAGGCGTCGTGCGCCTTGATCGCCGACGCCCACCAGGCCGCCGCCTCCTCGTAGGCCAGGCGCATGCCCGCCTGCTCGGCGGCCGCCCGCGCCCAACGCACCGCGTCCTCGCGCGCCGCCGGTCCGGCCTCGACCGCGTGATAGGCGACGGTCTCCACGTCGGTCCCGGGACGGGCGGACAACGCGGCCATCAGGTCCCGATGGATGCCGGCCCTGCGGAAGGGAGGGAGGTCGCGCAGGAGGGTCTCTCTGACCAGGTCGTGGGTGAAGGCCAACCGCGTGCCCTGCGGAACGATCACTCCGGCCTGGGCGGCCTCGTCCAGGAGTTCGTACGTCTCCGCGGGGCCGACTTCGGCGACCACGGACGGGTCGAATGCGCGGCCGATGACCGCGGCGATCCGCAACGCCTCACCCACCCCCACACCCAACACCCCCAAACGCTGACGAACCACTCCCGCCACCGCATCAGGCACCTCATCCAACGACCGACCCAACCCCAACAACCGCACACTCTCCCGCACAAAAAACGGATTCCCCCCAGTCCGAACCGCCAGCCGACCCACCATCCCCTCATCCACCACCACCCCCAAACCCCGCGCGATCTCCCCCACCGCAGCAACCCCCAACCCACCCAACCGCACCCTCAACCCATAACCACCCAACCGCCCCAACAACTCCTCCACCCCACGCCCCACCACACCATCCCTAAACCCCACCACCACCGACACCGAAACCCCACCCATCCCCCCCACCAACGCCACCACATCCCGCAACAACTCCAACGACGCCACATCCGCCCACTGAAAATCATCAAAAACAATCACCAACGGACGAACCCTCCCCACCTCCACCAACCACCTCGCCAACACCCGATTACGCCACACCACCCCATCCCCATC